>JBGPCS010000039.1:0-11085 GCA_041481875.1 Sulfurifustaceae bacterium | reverse complement strand
GTCACGCCAGCGCTTTTCCTCCCGGCTCGTGCCGTGGAAGCACGCGGCGTAGCGCGCCGGAAGCGTCGCGGCGGTGTCGGCGTTCATCGCAACGCGCAACCCGTAATCGGGGGGCGTCACCGGGACCGGGTAACCCAGTGCACGAGCGGCGAGCTCGCGGTTGCGTACCACGGCATGAAGATCGCGGGCGACGCGAAACGTACGTCGGTAAAACCATGCCGCCAACGGCTCGCGCGCCGATGTTCGATCCTGGCCGACGCTCGGGCCGGCGGCGAGAGCGGCGAGGAGCGCGCTCTTCAGCAAACCTTGTGTATCGATGACGAGGTCGTAGCGCCGCCGCCGGATCGCCTCTCGCAGTCTCGCGATTTCGCGCCACGTCGCCGGAGCGAGCAACCGCCGCCGCCAGCGGCGCAACGCCGTCGGTATGACGTGCTCGACCGCCGGATGCAACGCCGGAACGTCGGCGTAATTCTCTTCCACCACCCAATCGACGTGGGCATCCGGCACGTGCCGCACGATATCCGAAACCACGGGTAGGTTGTGCACGACGTCGCCAAGGGATGACGTTTTGATCAGAAGAATGTTGGGCATCTAATTTATTTTCGAACACTCAAAAGTGCGCCATGGCTGTCGCTCAATGCGCGCAAGCACAATGCGGCGGATGGTAGAAGCGACTATCGATTCTTGGCGGTACGAGTGTATAGATAGGGATTGAGCGTGGGATCGTTGTACATCTTGAACTGCCGGTAGATTTTAAAATACGCCTCGCCAGCCGCGACCTGCTCGTACAGCGTGTCTAGGCAGCTCCGCAGGTCGCCCCGCTGCTGTTGCAAAACCTTCAGCTTACCGCGACACGCATCGATATGTGCCGCATCAACGTCGGTGCGAACGCATTGCAACCCCATGTGGAATATCTTGAGACCCAAGATCGACAGTCGATCGATGATCGAGCCGGCGGTTTCGCTGTTCTGCCTCGCGCCCGTCACGGTCTTGACGTCCGCGAAGCGATCGAGCAACGTCTCGTCGATCTTCTCGATCGCGTTTTGGCGCTCTTGATTGAATTTGTCGATCGCCCGTTTGTTGGCGGCGATGCTGTCGTCGCCTACGTCGTTGCGGCGCGCTCGATCTTCCTCGTCCCACAACAGCGAATTGAAGCGATGATTAAGCTCGATATACTTCCAGGCGCCGTCCTCGAAACGAGCGGGGACGCGGCTTGCCCACCCCGCGACACCGATGCAAGCGTCATGAAATTCGCTGACCGCGCTCGCGGCTACGTCGGAAAATAAGGATTGGCCGTGTCGCATGTTCGGATGGTCCGTACGGTTACGCTGCGCGATGCCGTCTATTATGATGTCGTTCGCGCCGATGCGATACCCTCGATGCACCGAGCGCCACCGTCATGCGCCTCATTCTTCATCGGTCGGCCGACCACTTGAGAATGGCGGCGATCGGGACATTTCGCATACTATTGGCCGCATGACCGAACCCCTGTCGGTTGTCGTCATTACTCGCAACGCCGAGGCCGAGCTACCGGCGTGCTTGGCCAGCGTCGGTTTCGCGGACGAGCTGCTCGTCGTCGATTCCGGCAGCACCGACGGCACCCTCGGCGTCGCTCGCGACTTCGCGGCCCGCGTTCTCAAGCAAGAATGGTTGGGCTACGGACCGCAAAAACAATATGGCGCCGCGCAAGCGCGCCATCGATGGGTTTTGAGCATCGATGCGGACGAGCGCATCAGCGAGCGTTTGCGAACGAGCATAGAAACGGCGTTGCGTTCCCCCGCGCACGCCGCTTACGCCATCGCTCGCTGCAACCGCTTCATGGGCCGGTGGCTGCGCCATGGCGAAGGCTACCCCGATTGGACCGTGCGACTGTTCGATCGCGAGCACGCCCGCTGGAGCGACGATTCCGTGCACGAGCATGTCCTCGCGCGCGGATCGGTCGGTCGCTTGGACGGCGATCTACTGCATGAGTCGGAAGCCGGACTGGCCGCATATCTCGAAAAGCAAAACCGCTACACCACGCTGCAAGCGCAAGCGCTTTACGCAAGCGGCAAACGCGCGGGCATCCCGCGGCTGGTCTTGAGCCCGTTGTTTCGGTTCATCAAATTCTACCTCCTGCGTCTGGGTTTCTTGGATGGTGTTCCCGGGCTGGTACACATCAGCATCGGTTGCTTCAACAGCTTCGTTAAATACGCGAAGTTGCGCGAGCGTTGTGCCGTTACCGGTGAGTCGCGGTCGCCCGATCGCCGCGGTAATCCGCCGTCTCTCGCTGTAGCTGCTGAAACCCGGCGAAAGCGTCCTCGACGCTGACGTCGCTCACGTTGCGACTGGCCGGTTGCAGCAACACATGCGGCACGCCCCACGGCCGCCAGCGCGCGGCGCCCGAATTGCCGAAGAAACAAAGAATCGGCTTGCGCAGCGCGGCGGCGATGTGCATCGCGCCGCCGTCGCTGCAAATCACGCGCTGACACAGCGAAAGTCCCGCGATCAGTTCGCCGAGCTCGTTCGTGGCGTAAGGTACGACGGGGACGCCCGCCAACTGGTTTATCAGCTGGCCCGCCTTCGCGTCGTCGCCCGGGTGGCGCGGATCATCGGAGCCGCCGGGAGACCAGAACAGCAAGAACCTCGATGGGTACGCCGCGTGAATTCGGCGCAGCAGCGCCGCAAAACGCTCGGTCTGCCAGCGGTTGCTCGCTTTGCGCGCGCTGATATGGACCGCGATAGGCGCGGACGAGGGGTCGCGATTTCCCAGCGCCGCTTCGACCCGTTTCAATGCGGCGCCGCTCGGTACGACGCAAAGCGGCGGCGGTGAACCGGTTATCCCGAGCGGTGCGAGGATGCTGTGCACATTCTCCACCTCGTGCGCGGAGTTGGATGAATCGTACGGCACCGCCATGTCGATGGCGGAAATGTGCTCCCCCATCGGCTCATGACTCACGATATGACGCGGATTCAGCAAGCGCGCGAATCTCAACGCGCGCGGGACGAATCCGGTACCGGCGAGAATGGCGTAATCGATCCGCCGGCGGCGCAGCTCGACGATCAATCGCGCGCGGTCCCAACACACGCGCGCCATGCTCACACCCTGTTCCCGGTGCTTTAGCTTCGTATAGGCGAAGGTCTCATCGATAAACGGATTGTCGTGCAGGATAGGAAGGTTATAGGTGTTCGTCAGCGCATAAACGCGCGCGCCGGCAAAGCGCCGACGCAGCGCCTCGAACATCGGCGTCGTGCAAACCAGGTCGCCGATGTTGTCGCGGCGAACGACCAGAAACTTGAGCGCGGCGTCGGTATCGAGCGCGAGCGACACGGAGCGGTACGCTAGCCGGCCGCCAGTCGCCGCCGGCGGAACGCGGCATAGCCGAACGTCATGCCCAGCAACGACCAAAATAGCAGAGAGTTCTCGCGGCAAAAGAAGATATCGGTCATGTTTTTTATGACGACGCCGATAACCATGGCGATGCCGGCCGCCCCGGCACGTGCGATTTTCTCGTCAACCGCCTGATACAGACGCCACAGGTCGCGGACGATCCAGCCAAACAAAGAGATCAAGACGACGATTCCGACCACGCCCAATTGGGTGCCGTAGGAGAGGAAAAGATTGTGCGGATGCCAGTAAATCTCATTGATCTGAGTCAAGTCGGGATAAGCATAACCGAGCGAACGCAAACCGAAACCGTAGCCGGTCCAGGGGTTGTTCATTAAGCGTTCCCAGACAATCGCCCAGAGATCGGGGCGCACGTCGCTTGTCAACGATGTCTGTCGGCGTATGAATACGTCGACCAACGCGATGGCGCTCACGACGACGGTGGCGACGGCTACTGCCAAAAACCGACGGCGCTTGGCGCCGCCAACTCGCCACGCGAGAAGTGCCAGTAGCGTCAACATCGAAGCGGCGAACGCCAGCCAGAACGAACGGTTGTTCGTTAGAAAAACCGCGACGATGATCAGCGGCGGCAACAACCACGCCGCCGTCCGCGGCACCCAGTTCGCCGGGCGTGCGAGGAGCGCAACGATCAGGTAGGGGAAAACCGTGATGACAAACGTCGTGTACGAGCCGACGCCGGGATACACGTAACGCGCGGGGTTTATGTTGTCGCCGCGATGCCATACCAGAAATGCGCTGAGCGTCACCACGGCAGCGGCGCCAAGTAGCGCGCTCATCCATGTTTTCCATTGCGCTTCCGTACGCGTTCCCGCGTGGAACGCAAACAGCGCCAGTAGCGGATAGAGGATTTCGTTGTTGATTTCTCGCAGGGAATAGAGCGGATCGACCGCCCACGTGAGCGACAGCAGCGCCAATCCGGCCCAAATGGAAATCGGCACCTTCAGCGGAAGTGCGTACGACCCGTGGTGACGGGCACTTAGCGCGGCGGCGATAAACAAAAGCGCCAGCGAGCTCAGCCGAAGGCTGACGCTGTGAGGCATGGGAAGCACAAGTAGAAACAGCACGCCCATCGCGAGGAGCGCGCGCTCGACGAGCACGGGAGATATCCACGGTGTCGCGACCGCGGGGTTTACTTTGCTCTGCGCGGGACCGGACGCGACCGGATGCCCGGCGACGGATCGCCGCCCGCGTACGCCTTTCTCGCGCGGTGTCGGTTTCGATGATAATCGATATCCGCGGATACCGTTGGCCATGCCGCTGCTCCGTCGCTCGCGTTGCGCCTATCGTAACATTCCTGTCAGCCGTTCACGCCGTGTCGTTCGATCCACAACAGCAAGACCACGAACGTATACGCAAGCCGTCGCGAGGCCCGGCCGCGACGTGCGCCTGACCACACGCGTCGTATTTGCGAAGCGTCTAGGAACGGCGCGATTTCCGCTGTCCGGTGCACGGCGTGCTCGCAAACGCCGCGCCAAGCGCCGTTGAAAAGCGCTTGCAACGGCACACTGAAACCATGCTTGGGTCGACGCCAAACCGTCTCCGGCAGGTGGCGTCGCGCCAGCTCGCGCAACAGCATCTTATTCTCTGCACCGATGTGCGCTCGCGCCGGCAACGTCAACACCGTGTCGAGAACGTCGTTCCCGAGCATGGGCACGCGTACCTCCAAACTGTGCGCCATGCTGGCGCGATCGGTTTTCGCCAGGCAGTTCTCGGAAAGGTAGCTCCACAAATCCGCGCGCATGAGACTCGCGGTATCCATTTTTCCGCCAAAGGACAACGTCAGCTCGCGCCATCGAGCCAGAGTCTGTTCGGGAACGCAACGACTAGCGCCGTCCGGCGCGAAGTAGCGCGCAAGGCTCTTGCGCGACGTGCGCCACGGGCCGACTTCGACGCGGCGATAAAACAGCCGCTCGCGGCCGTAAAGCGTGCGCCGCAGCAGCGCGCCCGGAAGGCAACCGGCATCGACGAGGCGGCGCAGAGACTTCTGACCGAATCGATACGGGAACGATGTCTCTTCCTCGCGAAACCGGGCGTAGCCGCCGAACAATTCGTCACCGCCGTCGCCGCTGATCGCGACGGTGACGTGCGCGCGAGTCAATTGCGAAAGCGCATGTGTCATCACGTAGGCAGGATCGGCGAGCGGCTGATCGAGATCGGCGATGGCGGCGGCGAAGCGGTCGCCGTCGATCGCCGGAGCATCGAGCGGATGATGTTCGCTGCCGTACCGCCGGGCCACCGCCAGCGCATGCGGCGTCTCATCGAACGCTTCCTCGTCGAAACGCAGGCTAAAGGTCTTGAGCGGGTTCGCGCCCGCCTGCGCCATGTAATGAACCATCAAGCTTGAGTCGATGCCACCGGACAGAAACGCGCCCAACGGAACGTCGGCGACGAGCTGCGAGCGCACGCTGCGCGCGAGCGCCGCGTCGACGCGTTCGAGCAGTTCTTCCCTATCCGGCATCGATGCGCTCGGCTCCGGGATATTCCAGTAACATCGCAAGTCGAGGCGCTTCGTCGCGCTGTCCCAGCGCAGCTGCGACGCCGGCGGCAGTTGACGCACATCGAGCAAGAACGAATGCGGCGCGTGCGCGCTTTGCGACGCCAGATAATCGCGCAGCGCTTCGTAGTCGAGCCGCCGCGGGAAACCATCGAGACTCAGGAACGGCCGCAGCGTCGAGGCGAAAGCGAAGCCATTTGCCGTCGAATAAAAGAACGGTTTGACGCCGAGGCGATCGCGCGCCGCGAACAGAGATCGGTCGCGCGTATCCCAAATCGCGAATGCGAACATCCCGTCCAGTCGCGGGACCAAACGCTCGCCCCACGCCGCGTAGCCGTGCAGCAAGATTTCGGTATCGGAGCGCGTGGCGAAGCGATACCCGAGCGCCTCAAGCTCCCCGCGCAACGCGTGGAAATTGTAGATTTCACCGTTGAACACGAGCACGTAGCGCCCGTCGGGCGACTGCATCGGCTGGTGTCCGCCGGCGATATCGATGACGGCCAAGCGCGTATGACCGAATCGAGCGCCCCCGAAATCCTGCACGACACTTTCGTCGGGACCGCGCGTGCGCAACGTTCGTAGCGCCGCCGCCGCGCTGGCGCGCCAGGGCGTGTCGATCAACCCTAGGATGCCGCACATCGCCGGAGCCGAATCGCAGTCGCTATTTCGCGCGGTCGCATCGGCGAAACAAATACTCGTCGTTGCCCGAACCGAACAGCCCGGATCTTCTTTTCACGTTCTGTTTGACTAGTTCGAAATCAAGCGGAGCGAGCAAACGCAAAAGCTCGCGCGGCGCAATCGACTCGTACGGATAACCCCCGATCCAGTCGCGTACGTCGTGATAAAAATCCATGCCGCGTTTTCGCTTGTTGTAATTCGCGATATGCGTGGACAAGCGCTTGCCGCGCAGAAGCATGTAGACGCCGAAGAGCCGCACGTAAAGCCGCTCCGCGCGTTTGCGTTGCTCGGGAGCGGCGTTGATGTACCAACGCTTGATCCGTGTCCACATTCCGCAGTATCGGGTCTTTCCATAGAGCGCCACGGCGAACCATCCGCCGGGCTTCACGCGACTCGCGGCGATACGGATCGCTCGATTCATCTCGCCCGTATGGTGCAGCACGCCCCAGGAATAAACGATATCGAATTCACCGAACGCCTGCGGCGTCAAGTCGAACACGCTGGTCTGGTGGATCGACCAGTTAGGTTGGTTCCAAAGACTGCTCAAAACCGAACGACTGGTAGCCACGGAATCGCCATCGATATCGATCGCGACCACCCGTACCGCGCCGAGGCGCAACGCCGCGAGCGCATGCAATCCCGATCCGCAGCCGATATCCAAAAACGTGCGGCCGGAGAGATCCGCCAGCCCGAGAAAAGAAGTGAGTCGCGCTTGCGCGTTTAAAATCCGCTCTTCGTCGAGCAAATGGGAAAAGCTTTCCCAATTCTTGCCGAATTCGAAGCGATGTTTGTGCAGTTCCGCTTCAGGCATCTGGACGTTCCTTTGACTGCTCGGCCAACCGCTCGTACGCCGCCGCTACGATATCGACGTGGTACGAAGACAGGTCGATCCGGTCCATATTCGGACGCTCGGCCAATGCTTGTGCGATCGCCTGGGCCAGCAGCTCCGCGTCGTTCACCGGAACGAGCGCGCCCGGGAACGCGTCGCCCAATATTTCTCGCGGGCCCGAAGGGCAGTCCGTGCTCACGACCGGTGTTCCAAGCATGAGCGCTTCAATGAGCACATTCGGCAGGCCTTCGTGGTCCGAGCACAGCACCAACAGGTCGGCCGCGGCAATCCACGGATAAGGATTCAGCTGAAACCCGGCCACGAGAACTCGATCGACCAATCCGCGCGCCGCAATCATAGCTTGAAGTTCGGCCGCGGGCTCAGTCAGCAATATCAATCGCGGAAGCTTAGTTCCAAACCGTGCCCAGGCATCGAGCAGCAGATCGTGACGCTTCTGCGGCGCGAATCGACCTACGTGAATGACATAGGGTCGGCCCGGGAGCCTAGCGGGCGCGCGCGCGAGCGTTCGAATCGCCGCGATGTCGAACGGGTTGTAAATGCGCTCGATGGGAACATTCGTCAAACCGAGGCGCTCACGCAGATCTTGCACGACTCCTTGCGACACGGCGATCAGCGGGCGGCTGCCGTAGAGTCGCCGATAGCGAGCGCGCCGGCGCGCGGCCTTGCGCGGCGCGGTCTGATGCAAACGCGCCACTTCGACCGACAGCGTGTTGGCAATCCGGCACCAGTGGCGCGGAAGATCCGCCAAGATGGCGACCTCATCGGCGAACGGCAGCGTCGAGATGACGATATCGAAAGGCCGAGGATATGCGAGCTCGGCCATCGCGCGCCGCAGTCGATGCGCGGCAAGGTGTTTACCCAACACGCCCTTAGATATCCGTTTCTTCGATGGCGAGAGTGTGTGTACGGCTAGCGCGGCAGGCACTGCGTGCTCGACGACGTCCTCGAGTAGCACCAATTGCACTTCGTGGCCGCGCGCGCGAAGCGCGGCGCCGATGTTGAGGATGACCTTCTCCGCTCCGCCGCCGGCGAGATTCGTGACCACGAAGCCGAACTTCATCGCCTAAGCGATCGCTCGCGGCAGCCTGAGCGCGCGCCGCGCGGTTGTCACAACGGTATCGACCGAAATCTCCGCCATCGGTGTATCGGGCGCGCAACGGTAAGGACGCGGGTGATCGACCGGGAGAAAGTGTGGGTGCTCAAGCGGGCCGATCAGGCGGCTCGGCGAGAAGCAGTGGTACAGGCCGATCAGCGGGCGATTGAAGGCACTCATGATATGAGTGGGTCCGGTATCGACACCTATATATAGATCGAGCGCGTGCATCATCGCCGCCGTTTGCCGCAACGTAAGGCGTCCCGCGTAGTCGGTGGCGCGGGCGTCTAGCCGGGTCTTCAGCCACGCGGTGCGCGCGCGATCGTCCGCACCTCCGAAAAGCAGGAAATGCGCGTTGGGCCATTCGGCGCCGAGGCGCCGCGCGGTCTCGGCAAAGTGCTCGATCGGCCAGTCGCGATACGATTTGGTGTGGAAGCTGGCGACCTGAAGCCCGATCACCGGACCCGCGCCGTTCGGCAAATCGGCCCGCCGCCGCGCCCGCGCCCACGCCTGCTCGTCCGGGCTGACGCGGTACGCGATTCGCAACCCGGCCGGCTGGACGTCGATCGCCGCCGGCAGGCGCAACAGCTGCACGACCGAGTGCTCGCTCTGAAACGGCGGGCGATCGACCGCCCGATGCAGCCGCGCGTCCATGGCGCGATCGCCTTGTTCGAAAGCCACGACGCGGCGCGCGACGCGCAGCGCATAGGCAACGAGCGGCTTGTCGAAGCCGTAGACCAGCGCGTAGTCGTAGCGCGGTCGCGCGATCCATCCTCGAAACCAAACCGTTCTCTTGCTGATCGTCGCCACACGCGTGACGAATGGAAGATTTTGCATCACCTCCGCGCGCTTCGGATGACAAAGCACGGTGATGCGCGCGTCGGGATAGGCGCGAGCAAGCGCGCGAATGGACGGCGTGGCGAGCAGCGTGTCGCCGATGCGGCAAACGTTGATGACGAGAAACGAAAGCGGCTCAGCCAAAATCGCTCCGGCGGAAAATATGGTTACGGCCTTCGACGTGAATCAAACGAAACCCGGCGCGCTTCACCAGCGCCACCGTCGCTTCGGTGTCGGCCGCGGTGTAATGGGTGGCGCCGTGATGAAACTCCACCAGCAATTGTTTCGTCTTCGATAAATCGCCGGACGCGGAAAGACTTTTGAGCACGTCGTATTCCGCGCCCTCGACGTCCAGCTTCAGCACGTCGCACTCCTCGCGCCGCGCCTGCGTCAAAATATCTTTCAGGCCGATGGTCGTTACCGTTAGCCGTTCGCCGCCCTCCACGTACGCGTGCGACGCGACTAGGCTGCCGGAAATGCCATCGGCGCCGGCCGGCAAGTGCTGCTGCTCGCGCGGCATATTGAACGTCAGCGTTTGTCCGGAGCTGGTCCAAAACGCCTTGTCGACGACGTGCATGCCGGGTGGGGAATGCGCGCGGCAGTACGCCAGACTCTGCGGGTTGGGGTCGATACCGACGACGCTGCCGCCGAAACGGGAAAGGAACGCCGTCGAAAAGCTGATGTCGCGCCCGAGGCCGCAGTCGATCAGCAGCGGCGAGGCGGCGAGCGCCTTCTGGTCGATCCACCAGCCGCCGTATCTGGTCCCGAGGCGCACATATCCGCGCGGCAGCGTCGCTTCGCGCCAGCGTCGATCGATGCTGCGACGCAAACGCTGCCAGCGCGCGCGCGGGCCGCGGATTCGTTTCGCGTGGCGCTCGCCGACGTCGCGAAATACGGTTTCCATCGCGACGAGCATCGACGTGAACGAAAATCGGAGCAGCGCCTCCTCTCGCGCCGCAACGCCGAGCTGCGCGGCATGCATGCGGTCGGATAGCAGATGTTGCAGCGCGCGCGTCAGCGCCTCGACGTCCCTGGGAGGCACGATGACGCCGGTGCGGCCGTCGGTAATCGCTTCGGCAATCGACCCCGCGGACGTCGACACTATCGGCAACGCCGTCAGCATCGCTTGCACGATCGCCTGCGGCACACCTTCATTGGCGTAGGACGGCATACAGAACACGTCCATCGCTTGAAACCAACGCTCGACTGCTTCCTGGCGGCCGGCGAGCACGACTTTCGATTGCAAGCCCAGCGCCGCTATGCGCTCCTCGATAACGCTGTGCATCGGACCGTCGCCGACGATGAGCAGGCGCAGCGCCGTATCGTCTTTGACAAGCCCGGCAAACGCATCCAGCAAGTACAAATGTCCCTTCCAGCTTCGCAACGTAGCGACGATGCCGACATACCGGCCGATCGGATCGATCCCGAGCGCGCGGCGCGCGTCGACACGGTCGCCCGGATGAAACCGGCCGGCCTCGATGCCCGTCGGAATCGACGTCACGCGGCCCGCGCGCAGCCGGTTCCGCTCGATCAGTTCTTGGCGAAATCGTTCTCCCGTCGTCACGACGTGGCGCGTCGCATGGTTATACAACCAGCGCGTCGCGAAATCGTTCGACAACGGCGCTGATATATGTCGCGTGCGCACGATCGGCGGCGCGGCTCGCAGCGTCAGGCGTGCCAGCGCCACGAGCCAGGAGTCGGTCGAGCTGTGCGTATTGACGACGTCCGCGCGCGCGGCGGCCAGC
>JBGPCS010000038.1:0-11253 GCA_041481875.1 Sulfurifustaceae bacterium | reverse complement strand
GTCGAGCATCGTCGTCAATACGAAAAGCATCAGCGTTAGGGCGAATCCGGAAAGCTCGGCTTTTACCGACGCTGACGGCACCGTCGGCGGCGACGCCAACGGTTTCGTGTTCGCCGACGCTGCGGTGCGCGCCGCCGGTATTCTCACCGGCAACGGGAACCAGACTCTCGTCAACGACAAAAAGGGATCGATCTCGGTGGCGGCGCAATCGAAGGCGACCGCGGGCGTCGACACCGATCCGGGTTCGACCGACGGCGACAGCAGCACGCTCGGGCGCGCGCGCACCAATCCGACGGCGATCGGCCTCGGCGCCGGCAACGGCAACAGCCGCGTGGCCAATGACGGTCTGCTCGATATCAGCTCCACGGCGACGTCCGTTTCGAACGTGCGCGCGCGCGGCGGCCGCGGTGGGGAGCCGACGGCGAACGCGCAGGCGTTCGCTTTCGCCAACGCGATCGGCGCCGAAATCGGCAACGGCAACAACGTCATCACTAATACCGGCACCGCGACGGTCACGGCAACCGCGAGCTCGAACGCCGTCTCCAGCACCGATCGCTTGAGTTGCGCCGCCTGCGGCGGTGACAACACTTCGCTCGGCGACGCCATTACGCAAGCGGTCGCGGTCGGTTTGCGCGCCGGCAACGGCGACAATCAAATACAGAACGACGGCAAGCTCGACATCCGAGCGGGTGCTTTCTCGACGCTTAATTGGGACGGCGACGGCGACGACAATCATCGGGTAGCGGCGGCGAACGCGACCGCGATCGGTATCGACGCCGGCACCGGTAAGAACGTCATCGTCAACCGTGGCACGATCACCGTAACCGCACGGGCGGTCCCGCTCAATAACGGCGACTTTGTCGGCGGCGGTGCCGCCAACGCCGCGATCGGCATCCGCACCGGCGACGGCAACGACGTCGTCGTCAACGCCGGCACCATCACCGCGCTGCAAGGTCCGTTCGGCACATCTCCCGGGACCGCGATCAGCACCGGCGGCGGCGACGACGTGGTCACGCTGAAAGCCGGCTCGGTCACGAGCGGCAATATCGATCTAGGCACGGGAACGAACAAATTGGTGTTGGAGGGTTCGCCGACGATCAACGGATCGATCATCGACGCGACCAGCACGCTGACGCTCGCGTTCAACGGCGCCGGCAGCTTCAACGGCGTATTGCCGGGAGCGAGTGCAGTCAAGAATGGACCGGGTACGTTTACGCTGCCGGCGTTCCCACCGCTCAATCGTCTCGAAGTAAATCAGGGGACGCTCAAGCTCGACAGCGATTACATCTTCATGCCGAGCGGATTGTTCCAGGCGAAAGTCAGCGGCGACAGCGGTTACGGCCAGTTTTACGTGAACGGGCACGCGAGCCTCGGCGGCACGATGAAGATCGTGCGCGGCACGGGTGCGTATGCGAACGGCGCTGCGTTCGATGTGCTGATGACGAGCGGCGGCATTCAGCCGGGCACGTCGTTCGCACGCATCGAATTGCCGGACGAAACGCGTTTGCTCAAGTTCCACACCGAAAAATTCTCGGATGGCATGCGGGTGAAAGCCGACGCGGCGAGTTTTACTACGGTCGCTGTTACCTCGAACGAAATGGCGATCGCCAAGAATCTGGATCGCATCTTGCCGGCGAGCACGGGTGCGCTGAATCAAATCTTAGGTAGCGTGCAAACGTTGCCGGACGGTCAATACACCACCGCGTTCGCGAGCTTGAGTCCGGCGGTTTACGGCAATTACAGCGCGGCCACCTTCAGCAACGTGCAACAGTACGCGAACCTGGTGCAGGAACGCATGGCGGCGTTGCGCGCGAGCGATCTTGCGCCGGTGCAGAGCGCCGCCGCTTCGAACAACGAGCCGATCCGTTTGGCCTACGCCGGTAGCGCGCTCTCGAGCATGCTCGATGCGCGCGACGCCGAGCGCACCCTGTCCTCGGGCATTTGGATTCGCGGATTCAGTCAGAAGGGCGATCAGGACGCCGCCGACGGGCCGAACGGTTTCGATTACCATCTGAGCGGAACCACGATCGGCTACGATCATCGTTTCACCGGCAGCCTAACCGGCGGCATCAGTCTCGCCTCGGTGCGCAACAAAGTGAAGGCCGATCTCAATCTGAGCGACGGTAACGTCGACAGCACGTTGTGGTCGCTCTATGCCGGCTACTTCGACCGGCAGTCATATTTCACCGGGACACTCTCCGTCGGTCGCAACGACTACGACACGCGGCGCAATAATGTTTTGACCTCGACCGTAGTGACGAGCAAACATGACGGCGACGTCGTCGCGCTGGCGCTCGGCGCCGGTTACTACGCGCGGCTCGGTGCGTGGTCGGCGGATCCGTTCGTGTCGCTGCAACATACGAAGCTAACAGAGACCGCGTTCAGCGAAACCGGAAGCGGTGCCATGAACCTACCGGCGCGCAGTTCCGACAGCTTGGTATCGACATTGGGTGCGCGCTTCTCGCGGGTGATCGATGCGGGTAACAGCGCCAGCTGGATACCGCAAGCCAGCGTCGCGTGGCTGCACGATTTCTCCGGCGATCGCGTGATCAACGCCTCGTACGTCGACGCGCCCGACGCGACTTTCTCCATCGACGGCCAGCCGGTCAACCGCAACGGCGCGTTGCTCGGTTTGGGGCTGAGCTACCGCACGAAGAGCGGCTTCACCTCGTCGCTGACTTATAACGGCGAATTCCGCGACCAGTTCCGCGCGCACGGTTTCGTCGGCGAGCTGCGCTTCGAGTTCTGATGCGCTGAGCTAAGTCCCGACCTTCTCCCCCTCAAAGGGAGAAGGAGCCGTAACGAGCACCACAAGTGTTGGGAACGTGTCCGGCTGAGGCGAGGAGCGTTACCCGAGGCCATTAGCGTTCTGACCGTCACGGAGTTACACCGCCTCCGCGATCGCCTTCCCCATCTCCTGCGTGCTCGCCTTCCCACCGAGGTCCGGCGTGCGCGGGCCTTCGGTCAGCGCCGTCTCGATCGCTCGCACGATCGCCGCCGCTGCATCCACATGCCCTAAGTGCTCGAGCATCAGCGCGCCGGACCATATCTGCCCGATCGGGTTCGCGATGTTTCGGCCATATATGTCGGGCGCCGAGCCGTGCACCGGCTCGAACATGGATGGAAACTCGCGCTCAGGGTTGAGATTGGCCGACGGCGCGATCGCGATCGTGCCGGTACAGGCGGGGCCGAGATCGGAGAGGATGTCGCCGAAGAGATTCGAGCCGACGACGACGTCGAACCAATCCGGGTGCTGTACGAAATGCGCGCACAGGATATCGACGTGGTATTGGTCGGTGCGCACTTGCGGGTACCGTGCCGCCATCGCGTGGAAGCGCTCGTCCCAGTAGGGCATGGTGATCGAGATGCCGTTTGATTTCGTGGCCGAGGTCAAATGTTTCTTCGGCCGGCGGCTGGCGGTCTCGAACGCATATTCGAGTATGCGATCCACGCCCTTGCGCGTGAACATCGTTTCCTGCACAGCCATCTCGCGCTCGGTGCCCTCGAACATTCGCCCGCCGACGGAGGAGTACTCGCCTTCGGTGTTCTCGCGCACGACGATGAAATCGATATCTCCAATCGCACGCCCCGCGAGCGGCGAACGCATGCCCGGCATCAGCCGCACCGGCCGGATGTTCGCGTACTGTTCGAACTGCCGGCGAATCGGGATGAGCAAACCCCAAAGCGAAATATGATCGGGCACGCCCGGGAACCCGACGGCGCCGAGAAAGATCGCGTCGTGATGCCGGATTTGCTCTAACGCATCTTCCGGCATCATCCGTCCGTGCCTGGCGTAGTAGTCGCAGCTCCACGGTTTCTCGTCCCACGCAAAGCGAATGCCGAACCTAAGACCCGCGGCTTCGAGCACGCGAATGCCTTCTGGCACGACCTCCTTACCGATGCCGTCGCCGGGAATGAGGGCGATTTTGTGTTCACTCAAGTTGGCCATCCTCAAAATTGACTATGTGTCGAGCGACCGGCGGTGACTACGTTACTACCAACGGCATTAGAACATTTTTACGCTTCGACGCTGTGACGAAACTCGGCAGTAATCAAAATTGATGATTGCAGCAGACGCATTACCACTACAGAATCCGGCGTTGACCGTCAGGGGGGATCGCAGGTTGACGGCTATCGAAGACCTTACATACGAATAACGCCCGCGTGGAACGCGGCGCCGGCATCAAACTCCGCCAGGGATCTGCTTTAACGTACTCGACGCGCTTGCTCGTGGTTGTCTCGACGATGTCTGAATTCACTAAGAGCGCTCGCCCATCGCCGATGGCCGCGACTGACTCGGAAACTGCCTAAGGGGGGCAATATGAAGTCTTTGGTAAATTCCTGGCGCACGATTGCCGTTGTGTCGGTATTGGCGATTCTTTCCGCCTGCGGCGTAGGGGGCGGAGGGGGCGACACGCCGCCAGCGCCACCACCTCCAACAGCGCCAACGATCACAACTCAGCCGCAATCGAGCACGGTTGTGGCAGGCGCCAATGCCACTTTCAACGTCACAGCGAACGGAACGGCGCCGCTAAGCTACCAGTGGCGCCGCAACGGCACCGACATCGTCGGCGCGACTTCGGCGACCTTGACGTTTGCTAGCGCCGCCGCCGACAACGGCGTGGCGTATGCCGTTGTTGTCTCGAATGGCGGTGGGTCGATAACGAGCGCCAACGCGACACTCACGGTAAACGTTCCGCCGACGATCACATCGCAGCCGCAGCCAAGCTCGGTCGCGGACGGCGCATCGGCGAGTTTTAGCGTGACCGCTACTGGAACCGCACCATTGTCATTTCAGTGGCGTCGCAACGGAATCGACATCGGCGGGGCCACGGCGGCCACTCTTAACCTCGGAACCGTAACGCTTGCCGACAACGCGGCAGTATTCTCGGTTGTTGTCGCGAACGTCGTCGGGTCGATACCGAGTAGCGGCGCAACGCTGACGGTGAACCCGACGATCTCGGGTGCGGTCACCGACGGTCTCGGCGCAGCGCTCAATAATATTCAGATTCTCCTGCGGCGGAATTCCGATAAGTTGACGCAAGCCACAACCCGTACCGATGCGGCGGGACACTATTCGCTGCAGCCACCCGTTGGGGACTACATCATCGCCGCCGTTAATGACGGCACCGCAAGCTTTGCGGCGAGCGAGTGGTGGACGAGCACCGGCGGTTCCGGAGTATTCAACAGCGCAGAAAAATTCACGCTCGGCGCTACGAGCGTCACACGCAATTTCGCGCTCGATCCAGGCGCCCGCATCCAAGGCACGATTACCGGCGGCAGCGGACCCCTCGCCGGAATCCAAGTCAGACCGCGCGAGCCGTTCAACAACTCGTTGCATCTCGATGGCATAACAGACGCGAGCGGCCACTACGTGACACATGTGGCTCCTGGCACGTACGTTATCGCGGCGCTTAATACGACCGATCAACCGTTCGCGATGCAGTGGTACAACCCGCTGATAACGAACGGCGGCACCGACGCCGGCTTTGCCCAAAAGCAAACGTTACTGGCGGGGAACACGCTGACCGCCGACATGAATTTGATCGCCGGACACAAAGTCAGCGGCACAGTGACGGACCCTGTCACCGGTCCGGTTCCCGGAATGCTTGTGATACTTGTCGACGCGCCACAGGTCTTCGTCGAGAACACGCGGACGAGGGCGGATGGGACCTATGTTGCTTGGTTAGCGCCGGCGATGAACTACAGAGTTCAGGTGCGTGGTCAAGCGGCTAACAGCATCGACCTCAGTGCCGTGGATCAGGTTCGGGACTTCGGCGCGGCGGTCGCTGCGTTCACTGCGACGATGCGCGACGCAAGTAACGGTCCGGTGAGCAACGTCAAAGGGAGACTGCGCCAGACGGGAGTTACCAACAATATCGGAACCGAGGTTTCGGATGCCGACGGCAGTCTTGCTGTATACCGCGTTGCCGGGTCGTCTCCGGGTTCCGATAGCCTTTTCGAACTGTTGCTGGAAAATAATCCGACTGTCAGCTCGAGCATCTACTTGGACCAGACGCGTCTTCTTTCCGGAACGGTACTCACTGCCACAACGCCTGGCACCACAGCACTGGGAACGATACATCTTCTCGCAGGCGCCAGACTTCAGGGAACGGTGACGACCACGACGGCCGTTCCTAGAAACAATGCCTTCGTGCAGGTGCGTCTGAACGGCACTGACAACAATGATCGATTCGTGGTCGTTCCGACCGGGGACGACGGAGCGTATTCGGTGAGCTTGCCCGCCAATGTGACCGTTGCGCGGGTGTGTGCATTTACGACCGCAACCGGCGCGGTTTGTCCCGCCGGCCCCCCGACGCCCACGGGCAGCAGCGCGGGTTTGTGGCAATACTTCGACAACATCCCAATGCTTGGAGCAGGTACCGTTACGACGCAAGATTTCTCGTATTAGGCGTTCGTGCAGGCCAGTAGGGGCGGGCAAACGATTTCGTTTGCCCGCTTTGTTTTATTGAATGCATAGCGACGCCATTGTCAGACCGCGGTAAGCCGGTATCCTCCTACGGAGCGCTAGCTGGCTTTCGCGATCCTCGCGAAACTCGACGGGCCCGTCCGCGCGGCGCGACAGGAGGCAGACATGGCAAACACCTCGGGTCAGGGCGAGCACGCCACCGTACCGCCTGAGATCGACCGATGGAATTGGGGCGCGTTCCTGCTGAATTGGATTTGGGGGGTCGGCAACAACACCTACGTCGCGTTGCTGATGTTCGTTCCCCTCGTGAACATCGCTATGCCGTTTGTCCTCGGCGCCAAGGGAAGCCTATGGGCGTGGCGAAACAAGCGCTGGGACAGCGTCGAGCAGTTCCGGCGCGTGCAAAAGAAGTGGGCGCAGTGGGGACTCGTCGCGATCGTGTTCTTTATCGCGTCTTGCGTCGGGTTGTTCTTTCTCGTTGCGGCGGCGATCAGAGGGTCCGATGCTTATCAACTGGCATTCGCGCAGTTGGAGCGAAACGAGCAAGCCATGGCGATTCTCGGTCCGCCGATCTTCACCGGTCTCGTTCAAGGCAGCACATCATGGCCGGGCGGCGAGGCAAAAATCTCCTTCACCGTTGAAGGCCAGAAGGCTAAAGGTACTGTGTACCTCGACGCCTTCCGGGACATGGGAAGATGGAAGGCAAACCGCCTCGAGCTGGTGGTGGACGGCCGTCCCGGATGGATAGATTTGAACCAGGACTAGTGCTCGTGTTGAAGCTATCTCGCGGCGCGTGACGAGATTCGGTGCGTCGACCGAGTTCGAATCGAAAGGGAAATAGTGGGCGGCGCGCAAGCATTCCGAACGCTGCTTTGGACACAGCAATCGGGCACCCTCCGCTCGTTTCAGCCTGCAGCGCCGCCCAACGAAATAAGAAGCACAAATCGCGCCAACGGCCGGCGGCGGGCAAGTGACGCGCGATTCGCGCGTCATCCCCGCGCAACGGGATTCAGTTAGTTAGCCGTTCGTTCGGAGCTTGTCGAAGGGCGAGTTTGTCCGTGATCCGCGCCCTCGAAGCGCGAAACCAACCAACCAACCAACCAACCAACCAACCAACCAACCAACCAACCACCCAACCTACCTTTTCTCGTACTCCAATCGAAGCTCCACCGCTTCCGGGCCGGTGTTCTCCCACATGAGGCAATAGGTCTGCGCTAAGGTGGGAATAAAAGAGTTCGTTTCGCTCGAGGTCAAGTGTTCCGGAACGGGAAAGTGGATGTTATCGCCGGCATGATAATGAACGCTGAAGTTTAGCTTCGCGGTCGCCGTGAACGCGTAGCGTAGTTTTTCCGGCGGCGTGAGCCGCACGCATACCTCCTCCATACCCTTCGCGGCAATCGAAGCCCGGTTCGTTTTCGGTTTCGTACCGTCGTTCTGGCCGGCGCCCCATGCGCCATCCGCGCCGGCCGAGCTACCGAGGATCGTTCCGATAATGCAAATCAGCGCTGTTATCGTTCTCATCGAATCGTTATGGAATTCATCCAGGCAGCAGAACGGCTCTCGATAATTTCAGCGGCCGATCCCTCACTTAGTCGCCATTTTGGCGCTGCGCCGCAACCGCGCCAACAACCTCCGCGCCATCTCGCCAAACAGCTCCGTCTGCGTCGGATGCGGATGAATCGCGTTACCGACTTGCTCGAGCGTCATGTCGCCGGCCACCATCATCACGGCTTCGCCGATCAACGTGTCGGCATGATCGGTCAGGAAATGCACGCCGACAATGCGATGCGAGTTTTTATCGGCCACGAGTTTGATGAAACCATCGGTCTCGCCGGTCATCATGGCTTTGGCGTCGATGTTCATCGGCACTTTGACTTCGAGCGCATCGATGCCTTTGACTTTCGCTTGCTCGATCGTCAAACCGACGAACGCCGCTTGCGGGCGAGTAAAGATCACGCCGCAATCCTTGTCTTGGTTGTAAACGGCACGTTCGCCTAGGATCGACTGCGCGGCGACGCGGCCCTGGGTGGCGGCGGTGTGGGCCAGCATCAGGCCGCCGTTGACGTCGCCGACGGCGTAGATGTGCGGGACGTTGGTGCGGCAGGTCTGGCTGACTTTGACGGCGCCGCGCTCGGCGACGACTCCGGCTTTGTCCAACTCCAACGGTCCCAAGATCGGACGTTTACCGGTCGCGACCAAGACGTAGTCGCACTTATGGTTCGCGTTTTTGCCGACGCTGTCGCTGTAGGACAGCGTCATCGCGGCCGGCTTGCCCGCAATTTTGTTGACCTTCGCGGACACGACGATGGTCAGGTTCTTTTGTTTCTTCAGCAACTCCGCGAGATTCTTCGAAATCTCGGCGTCCATCTCGGGCAGGACGCGGTCTTGCATTTCGACGACGGTCACGAGACTGCCGAAGTCGGCGAAGATTTGCGCCATCTCCAAGCCGATCGCGCCGGCGCCGATGATGGCGAGGCGCTTCGGCGGGCCTTTCAAATCCCAGACCGTGTCGGACGTTAATACACCTTTCGAATCCGCTCCGGGTATCGGCGGGATGAAAGGCGGCGCGCCGCTCGCGATGACGCACGCGCCGAACGTGACGCGCTCCGTCTTCTTCGCATTTCCCGGCGCGGTGCGTACGAACGGATCTTTCAAGTTGCCGCCGGTGTCGATCGTGATGCTGTTCGGGCCGTCGAAGCGCGCGAAGCCTTGGCGGATTTCGATTTTCATTCCTTTATCGGTCTTGAGCGCCATGTCGCCGCGCGTTTGCAGCACGTTGCGGCGATGCTTTTCGAGCAACTTGTAGTCGAGCCGCGGTTTGTTCGTCCCGAGCACGCCGAGTAGCGAATCGTGCGCGCGGTCGCGCATACGGTCGGCCGAGGCGCGCCAGGCTTTCGACGGGATGCAGCCGCGCCATAAGCATTCGCCGCCCGGCAGCGGCGCGTCGTTCACCAGCAATACTTTCTTGCCGTGATCGGCGAGATCGCGCGCGCAATCCTCGCCGCCCGGTCCGCCGCCGATGACGACGACGTCGTAATCCCATTGGCCCGGCGCGATGGCGCCGGTCGCCGCGCCGCCCGCCGCCGGCTGTCCGCCGGCGAGCCACGCGTCGGGATTCTCGACGACTTGCTTAAAATAATTGAGAAACTTCGCCGCATCCGCGCCGTTGACGATGCGGTGATCCGCGGTGATCGTGACCGGCATCATGCCGTTCGCGCCACGCGTCGCGATGGCGAAGATCGCGGAAGTACCGGGCGAGGGTAGCGCGTCGAAAAGCGTGACGCCGAGCATGCCCATGTTGGAAATCGTGAACGTCGGATTCGAGTACTCTTGCGGCTTCAAGCGCTTGATGCGCGCACGCGCGACCAGGTCCTTCCATTCGTCGTTCAGTTGCTTGAGCGATTTGCCCATCACGTCGCGCAGCACCGGAACGACCAATCCCATGCCTTGGGTTTCGACGGCGAGTCCGACGTCGATTTGGCTGCGTTCGACGATGCGGTCTTCGTGCTGATACGCGGCGTTGACGCGCGGAAATTTCTGTATCGTGTGCCCGGCCGCTTTGGCGAGCGTGACCGTGAGTGAGTAGCCTTCTTTTTTCGCCGCGGCGGTGAGACGGTCGGGGTTCACGTCGAGCGTGGCGCGGAACAGCGGCATGGATACTGCGTACTCCATGTTGTGCGCGACCGCCTTCTCCATCGCGTCCATCGGGCGGCCGACGCCGGGAACCTGGTAAATGCGCTTCACCATGCCGGGCGGCGTGCGCGGCGCGAGCACGTCGGCGGCGATCAATATTCCGTTCGGCCCGCTGCCGATCAGACTATTGATGTCGATGCCGTGCGCGCCCGCGAGCTGGCGCGCATAAGGTGTCGCGCGGCCTTGGCGCGGGCGTGGCGCGGGCGTGGCACCGCTCGGCATCGCCGGAATGCGGGTCTTCGCCTTTTGCGTTCCGTACGGGTCGAAACGCGCGGGCTCGGCCGCAACCGCTTCCGCACCGACCGCTTCGGCGGCCGCTTTCGGCGCCGGCGCTTCGCCGCCGCGCACGTCGTCTTTGCTCGCGACGAGATACGCGATCGGTTCGCCGACGGGGACGGCGCTGTTGAGCGGTGCCAGCGGCCCGGAGAGATAGCCCTCGCGGAAAATCTCGACATCCATGATCGCCTTGTCGGTCTCGACCGTGGCGACGATCGTTCCGCGCGTGATTTGATCGCCGGGTTTTTTCTCCCACGTGACGAGCGTGCCCTCGGTCATCGTGTCCGAGAGCTTCGGCATTTTGATTACGTAGGGTTCAGCCATGTGCCTATTCCTTGGAACCACAGATGAACACAGATAGACACAGATAAAACCAACCGCAGGTTAAAAAGTGGGAAACTAGAATCCGTGTTTATCCGTGTTCATCTGTGGTTGCATTCATCTTTCAAATCCGGCCCATCACTTTGAGCGCGCCGCGATAGACGTCGTCCGCGTTCGGAATCGCGGCTTTCTCCAGGTTCTCCGCGTACGGTACCGGCACGTCCGCCGCGTGGACGCGCACCGGCTGCGCGTCGAGCGCGAAGAAGCACTCCTCGATCACCGTCGTGATGATTTCCGAGCCGACGCCGACCGACGCTTCGTCTTCCTCGGCGACCAGCACGTGGTGCGTCTTCTCGACCGAACGGCGGATGGTTTCGCGGTCGAGCGGTTTCAGCGAGCGCAGATCGATGACTTCGGCGCTGACGCCGTCCTTCTCGAGGCGCTTCGCGGCTTCGAGACACAGATGCAGGCTGAAGTTGTAGCCGATGAGCGTGATGTCGGTGCCGCGGCGCACGATCTCCGCGCCCTCGAGC
>JBGPCS010000037.1:0-11257 GCA_041481875.1 Sulfurifustaceae bacterium | reverse complement strand
GACGCGCGTCGACGCCCCGGTCGGAAAGCACGATGAAGGTGTCACCCTTCGCTATCGCGTCCGTCGCCTGACGGCACAGCTCATGCAACGCAGTCGTGAGCCCAGCTCCGCCCGAGCCTGCGGGGAATAGCATTGGCAGCGCCCGGCTCCGAAAACCGTTCTGGTCGAGACGACGGATTTTCTCCAATTCCTCCACCCCCAAGATCGGCGTCTTGAGTTTCAGCAGTCGACAACTTTGAGGGCTCGACTGCAGGAGATTGCTCTCCGGCCCGATCACCGTCTCTATCTGCGTCACGAGCTGCTCGCGGATCGCATCAAGCGGGGGATTCGTCACCTGCGCGAACAACTGCTTGAAGTAGTCGTAGAGAAGTCGCGGTCGCTCGGAGAGCACCGCAAGCGCGGCATCGTTGCCCATCGAGCCGACTGGCTCCTCGCCGTTTTGCGCCATCGGCGTGAGCAGGATACGCAAGTCTTCGTGCGTGTAGCCGAACGCCTGCTGGCGCGCGAACACGGTGGCGTGATCCGGCTCCGGCACTTGTGGCGGCGCGGGCAGGTCCGCCAGCGAGACGATGTTGTCGGCCAGCCACTTCTTGTAGGGTTGCGCCGACGTGTAGCGCTTCTTAAGCTCCGCGTCGTCGATGATCCGACCTTCGCGCGTGTCGACGAGAAAGATACGCCCCGGATGTAGCCGCTCCTTGATGAGCACGTTCTCCGGCGCGATGTCGAGCACGCCGACTTCCGACGCCATCACCACCAAACCGTCCTTTGTCACGTAGTAGCGAGACGGACGCAAACCGTTGCGATCGAGCACGGCGCCGATGACCGTGCCGTCGGTAAACGCGATCGACGCCGGGCCATCCCACGGTTCCATCAAGCAACCGTGATATTCGTAGAATGCCTTGCGCTCCTCGTCCATGGTCTCGTGACCGCTCCAGGCCTCGGGAATCATCATCAGCACCGCATGCGGCAGCTCCCGACCTGCCATGTGCAAAAACTCGAGCACATTGTCGAACGCCGCCGAATCCGAGCCGCCCTCGATGACGATCGGGAATATTTTCTTCAGATCCTCGCCGAAAAGCGTCGACTCGCACAATGCTTCCCGTGCCCGCATCCAGTTGATATTGCCGCGCAGCGTGTTGATCTCGCCGTTGTGCGCGAGGAAGCGGTACGGGTGCGCGAGCGGCCACGATGGAAATGTGTTCGTTGAGAAGCGCGAATGCACCAGCGCCAGCGCCGATTCGACGCGCGGATCCGACAGATCGGGGAACATGGGCCGTAGTTGGCTCGGTGTGAGCATGCCCTTGTAGATGAGCGTGCGCGCCGACAGGCTCGGAACATAAAAGAGCCGCCGCTCGCTCAGATCTGACTTAGCGATCGCGTGCTCGACACGCTTGCGGATCACATAGAGTTTGCGCTCGAACGCCGCGTCATCGGCCAAATGCGCCGCGCGCCCAACGAAAACTTGGCTGAACGCCGGCTCGGCGGCACGCGCGCTCGGGCCGAGTGCGGAGTCGTCCGTCGGCACATCGCGCCAACCGAGCACGGTCTGACCCTCCTCGTTCGTGATCCGCTCGAACAGCGCCCGGCATTGTTGCGCTTGCTGGATATCGCGAGGTAGGAACACCAGTCCGGCGCCGTAATGGCCGACGCCGGGCAACCGCAAACCGAGCTTGGCGCACTCGGCAGTTAAAAAAGCGTGTGGGACTTGAATCAGAATGCCGGCGCCATCGCCGGTATTTTCCTCGCAGCCGCACGCCCCGCGGTGCTCGAGATTCCGCAGGATGGTGAGCGCCTGCGTTACGATCGTGTGCGATTTACGCCCTTTCATGTCGACGACGAACCCGACACCGCAGGCGTCGTGTTCGCGTGACGGGTCGTACAGCCCGCCCAAAGTTTGCTCGTCGTGCCGGTTCAAGTTTAGGTCACCAAAATCTGGTCATCCCCATCCACCTGCCGGGGAAAACCCGCAAGAGCAGCGTCCAAAGGGGGGAAAAAGTATACCGATCAGGTAGTGAGGGTTCAATGCGAGCCGAAAGACTCTCTCAGAATGGCGCGTTTGGGCAGGCGCTCCCCAGCTGTAGACGAATCAGACCTAACTGGCGCCATCCCAATCCTTCACATGGAGCAAGCGCGCGTGCTCGCGGATGGCGTAGCGATCCGTCATGCCCGCGATGTAGTCCGCGATAATCCGCGCGTCATCGGCATGCCCGCTCTGGCTCATGCGCTCCTGGTACTCCGCGGGGAGCAACTCGGGGCTCTGCGAAAACGCTTGAAATAGCTCGCGCACGGTCTTAGCCGCACGAGCGCTCATTTCCTTTACCCGCGGGTGAGCGTAGAGATCTCGGCGTAAGAAACGTTTTAGCTCAAGTGCGAGCTCCCCCATTCGCTCGCTGTACCCGATCAACGGCTGCGGCTGATGTCGCGCCTCCTCGATACTGGCTACGCCCGACGCCGCGATCAGCGCTTGGCTATGTTCGATCATATCGGTCACGGTCTCATTGATCATGCGACGTATGATTTCGTGCACCCGCCGACGAACCGGGAGTGTCGGATAACGCTTCACCACCGCGTCGCAATGATCGGCAAATAGCGCGACTTGCTGCAGTTGCTCGATCGAGAGCAGCTGGGAGCGCAAACCATCATCGACATCGTGATTGTTGTAGGCGATTTCATCGGCGAGGTTTGCCACCTGCGCTTCCAGGCTAGGTTGTGTCCTATCGAGAAAGCGCCGCCCGAGCTCTCCCAGCTCGCGCGCATGACGGATGGAACAGTGCTTTAGAATTCCCTCGCGGGTTTCGAAGGTAAGATTGAGACCGGTGAATTCCGCGTAGCGCTCTTCCAGGAGGTCCACCACGCGCAGCGATTGCAAATTGTGCTCGAAGCCGCCGTGCTCGCGCATGCATTCATTGAGCGCATCCTGGCCCGTGTGCCCAAACGGGGTGTGTCCGAGATCGTGCGCCAGTGCGATTGCCTCGACCAGGTCTTCGTTGAGACCGAGGGCGCGCGCAACGGAACGCGCGATCTGCGCTACCTCGATCGAGTGCGTTAGACGGGTGCGAAACAGATCCCCCTCATGGTTGACGAAGACTTGCGTCTTGTACTCGAGACGGCGAAACGCCGCGCAGTGAATGATGCGATCCCGATCGCGCTGATACTCGGTCCGATAGCGGGGGGGCAACTCGGCGTAAGCTCGACCACGCGAGTTGCTATCCATTGCCGCGTAGCGAGCCAACATCCCCTGAGTCAGCTCCGGTGTGGATGATGTGCCTGACACGAGACGCCTATGGCGACGCACAATGGGCGGCGAGCGTTTCCTCGAGCAAAGCCGCGGGGAAGTCGCCCGTAACAACCGCCTCGCCGATTCGCTTCAACAGGACCAGCCGCAGCTTGCCGTTTTCCGATTTTTTGTCGACGGCCATTAGCTCACGCAAACGCTTAGGATCGATGTCTCGCACACGCGTCGGAAGATCCGCCGCAGCGATAAGAGTCTTCACCCGAATGTCGTCGTCTTTGGTCAGCCAGCTAAGGCGCCGTGATAGATCGGCCGCCATGACCATCCCCGTCGCAACTGCTTCGCCGTGCAACCGGCCGCTATACGCCAGCGCCGTCTCGATCGCGTGGCCGAACGTGTGCCCGAAATTGAGAATCGCGCGCAAGTCATTCTCCCGCTCGTCGCGCGCCACGACGTCGGCCTTGATACGACATGAACGCTCGATGGCGTACGTTAGCGCCTCGTTATCCCGCGCGAGCATCCGCGCCAGATTGGACTCGAGCCAGCCGAAGAATTCTCCATCCTGAATGATTCCGTACTTGATAACTTCCGCCGCGCCCGCGCGCAACTCGCGCTCGGGCAGCGTGCTCAGCGTGTCGGTGTCGATGACAACGGCGCGTGGCTGGTAGAACGCGCCGATCATGTTCTTCCCCAACGGATGGTTGACGGCGGTCTTACCTCCCACGGATGAGTCGACTTGCGCCAGCAACGTCGTTGGCACCTGAACGAACGGTATCCCGCGCTGATAGCAGGCGGCGGCAAATCCAGTCATGTCGCCGACAACTCCACCGCCGAGGGCGATCAGTACCGTGCGTCGATCGCAATGCGCCTCGATCAACGAATCGAATATGCGCGCGAGCACGCCCAATGTCTTGTGCTGCTCGCCGTCCGGAAGGATTACGTCGATCGGTCGGTGCGCCGACAACAATTTTCGAACCCGAGCGAGGTATAGCGGCGCCACGGTTTCGTTGGTGACGATGGCGACGCGCCGGTCCTCGAGATGCGGCGCCAACAAATCCGCGCGCGCGAGGAGCCCGGGTCCGATGTGGACCGGATAGCTCCTTTCGCCCAGCTCAACCCGCAAGGTTCGCATTGCGCTGCCACACGCGAATTTTGCTCGCTATCTCTTGAGCGACGATCGGAGGAGCGCGGTGGTCGGTCGCCGCGATGATGTGTGCCGTCGACAAATACAGCGGCTCGCGCACGCGCATAATGTCCTCGAACTTCGTGCGACGCTCGCCGTCCCGCAACAACGGACGATGACGATCCCGTTGGGTGCGCGACAGCAGCGTGTCGATCGGCGCCTGCAAATACACGACGATGCCTCGACTCTTGAGCGCGTGGCGGTTGGACTCCGCCAACACGACGCCGCCGCCGGTTGCGAGCACCACGTTGTCGCGGTGGGTAAGATCCTCGATGATCGCCGCCTCGCGCCGACGAAAACCTTCCTCGCCCTCAATCTCAAAAATGAGCGAGACGCTCGCCCCGGTGCGGAGCTCGATTTCGTGGTCCGAATCGAGGAAGTCCTTGTGCAGAAGCTCAGCCACATGCCGCCCAATGGTCGACTTGCCTGCACCCATCGGGCCGATCAAGAAGACCCGGCCGGCTACGTTCATGCGAGCGGTATGCCAGCAACCCGACCGGAAATCAAGATAGCGGCAAAGCTGCCGCTATCTTCAGCGCAAGGTGAGGTTTTCGGACACGATGCGCGGAGTGAGGAAGATGAGGAGCTCGGTCTTGTTGTCCTGAACATTCTTGGTTTTGAACAACCATCCGACCAGGGGTAAATCACCAAAGAAGGGCACCTTCGTCAATGTGTTTTGTTGGTCCTGCTCGAAGATACCGCCTATTACGATCGTTTCGCCGTTGTCGAGGAGTACCTGCGTGTTGATTTGCTTTATGTTCAAGAGCGGGTTGGCACCCGTATCGGCGAAGTTGTCCTTGCTAATGTTGACGTCGAGATTCACCCGGTCATCCGGAGTAATTTGCGGTGTTACTTCCAGTCTGAGCGTCGCCTTCTTCGTCACTACCGATCCAACACCCAACACCGACGTGGTGAAAACACGTTCTTGACCCTGCTCGATACTTGCTTTCTTCTGATTGCCGGTGATGACTCGCGGGCTGGATATTATCTTGCCTCTGCCCTCTTGCTCGAGCGCAGAGAGCTCGAGATTCAGTAGGTCGCCGTTGCCGCCGATTTTGGCAAGCGTTAGTCCTAGGGAAGCCGCTGTACGACCGCCGGCGCCCGCCGATGCCAAATTAACGTTGAGGCCCGTGGCGTTCGCGCCTAGCGCTCCGGAGGTGATGATGCCACTGGAGTCTTCAATGTTGCCCGACACCGCGCCGTTCGGTTTCCCCGCCGCGTTCCCCACGTCGGCCTTCTTGACGCCGAAACGCACCCCGAGCGAACGTGCAAAATTGTCGGTCGCCTCAACCAGGCGAGACTCGATCAGTACCTGTCTTACCGGTTGATCGAGCTTGGCGATTAGCTTGCGAATTTCTCGAATCTTTCCCGGCGTGTCTTGTATAAGTAGCGAATTAGTTCGCGCATCGACGGTGACCTGGCCTCGCGGCGAGAGCAGCGAATTTGACTCCGTCGCGGCCTGCGCAGCGCCGCCACTGCCGGTGTAGCCAAAAACGGGATGTTGATCCGGGCCGGCGGTAACAGCCTTAATCGATTTGAGCAAAGCGGAGATTTCATCCGCCTTCGCGTAATTGATTTGAATAAGTTCCGACACGAGCGGCTCAAGCTCGATGAACGACTTCGCCGACTCGAGCGCCGCCTTCTCCTTGGCCGCTACTTCGGCCGCCGGGGCGACCGTAACCACGTTCCCCTTGCGGCGCACCGCGAGATTCTTGGCGTCGACGATGAGATCGAGCGCTTGGTCCCACGGCACGTCCTTCAACCGCAAAGTCAAATTGCCCTTCACCGTGTCGCTCACCACAAAATTCAAGCCGGTGAAATCGGCGAGCACCTGCAACGCGGCGCGCACGTCGATGTTCTGAAAATTAAGCGATAGCTTCTCCCCGGAGTAACCGAACTCATCGACTTTCTTTTCGTCGGGCTTCTCGATGATCGGCTTGACACTGATCGTGAAAACGTCGCCGGTCTGATAGGCGACGTGTTCGTAGCGACCTTTGGGAGAAATCACCATGCGCGTGTTGCGACCTTGCGCAAATGTGTCGATGGTTTGAACCGGGGTGGCAAAGTCGATCACATCGAGGCGACGTTGGAGATCGACGGGCAACGATGTATTGATAAAATCGACGACGATCTCACCGGTTTGCTCGCGAATATCAACCCCAAGCGCCGGGTCGGACAGCTTGATCACGATCTTCCCGTCCGCTTGTGGTCCGCGTCGGAAATCGATTCCCTTGAGGCTGTACTTGCCGCTCTGCCGATTGCTTGCAAAATGCGTGGTCCTCGGCTGCTCGGTACCCGCGATCGCGCCGCCGGGCGCGTTGACCGTGATCACATAGTTGTTACCGTCAATAGCGGCGGTATATCCGACCGGCTTCACCAGGCTCAAGACGACGCGCGTGCGCCCGTCGGATTCGATCGCCGCTACGCTCGATACCGCACCCTCGCGTACCGCGACGGTCTTGTTGGCCATGGTCACGCGCGTTGCCGGAAAGTCGAGCGCAACGCGCGCCGGGTTCGTAATGGAAAACGTGCTCGGCTCGCTCGGCCGGCCGTTCATTCGTACGACGATTTGTATGCGGCTGCCCGGTAACTTGGTGTAGACAATATCCGTTACTTCGTTAAGCGCTTGCGCCGCGGGGGCTGGCTCTGTCACAGCAGGGGCGACGGCGGCAGGAGCCGGGGTGGTGGTCGCCGGAGGGGCGACGGGGGCTGGCGCTGACGGAGGGGCAACCTGCGCAGCTTTGGGCGGTTCGACCGTTCTGGGTGACGCCTGGGCGACTTTGGACGTCTCAACGAACGCCGTGTACCCGAACTGCGTCTTCTCGAGACGTAACTGTCCCGGTTGGTCCAGTACCACGTCAAGGAGCACGGTGGTGCCGTCCGGGCCGACGGATGGATACACGCCCTTCACGTATTGGAGTCCATCCAAGTCGGACGCGTGCGCGCCTAACTTCGTCGCAAGAAAACTCAGTCGCAGCCACTGCCCATTTTCCCGCGGCTCGACCGTATACGTCGCTTCTCCGTCCATGAGGATCTCGAGGGCCGGCACCGGGGTGCCGACCGACCACGACAGCGACTCGATTTCCGCAGCGCTGGTAACTCCTGTGACGAACAAAAGCGCCAAGCAAAGGAGGCTGTCATAAACGCGGTCGTGACATCGGATCATGGTTGATCTATTCATTGAGCCCTACCTATAGACATCTTATTGTTCGGCAAGCGCCACGCTGGCCTCGCGCTCTACCCAATCTCCGAGCGTGCCCTGTATGAGCTCGACCAAGCTAATTTTTTCGTCAGTGACGCGCGTAATGGTTCCGAAGTTCTGGCCCATGTGGCCGCCTACGCCGGCGCGGTGCACCGTGCCGTCCGGGGCTTGGATCACCGCCCACGCTTGTTTGCCGCGGGCGAGCGTTCCCACCATCTTCAGCGCGTCCAACGGATAGTCCTCGAGCGGTTCCCTGCGACGGTTCATATCGGGTCGCGGCCCGCTTCCGGTCCCCTTGGCCGTCTGATTTTTGAGGTTAAAAGCCGCGAACGGGTCGACGAGCTTCGCCGCCGCGTAGGCAAACGGCTCCTGCGTCTTGATCTCAGGCAGCGGCTCAACCTTAGGAGTCTTACCGGCGTGAGCGTTCGCAACGAATTCCCGCAAGTCGTCCATGCCATCGTCTCCGCAACCTGTCAGCGCCGCGGTCAGAAGCAGGATGAAAGCGAAACGCATCGATTGTATGCGCGCCACGACGATCTCCCGTTATCGGCCGCCGCGCCGCGGCGGGCTCGCCTGCGTCTGCGCGGATCCGGTATCAAGATATCGGTACGTGCGCGCGGTTGCTTGCATCGAAAGTCGGCCGGCCTTTTCGCCGCCGATCGTGATGTCGCCAAAGGTGACGATACGCGGCAACGCTGCTACGTCGCTGATGAATTGTGCGAGTTCGTGGTAGGGACCCGTTACCTGCAGGCTAATCGGCAACTCGGCGTAGAAATCGCGCGGCTGTTCTTTCTCCGGCCGAAACAAGGAAAATTCCAGCCCCCGCCCGAGTCCCGCCTGCGTGATGTCCACTAGCAGATCTGGAACTTCGGTAGTGTTGGGTAGCTGACGCAGGAGGCTGCCAAAAGTCTGCTGCATTTCTTCCATTTGTTTACGGTAGACGTCGATGTTCAGCGCCAGCAGTTTCTTATCCGAATATGTTTTCTTAAGATTCTCTTCCTCTTGCTGGGCCTGCGCGCGCTGATCCAGTAAATCGGAAATGGCAAGCCAGTACCCTAGGGCTAGTATCAACACGCACACGACCGCCATGCCCGCGACCTTGATCGGTAGCGGCAGCGAGCCGATATCTTTAATGTTGATATTTCGAAGTTCATCGAGAGTCATGTGCCCGGGGCCGGCGCGTTCGCCGCCTCCTTCTTCGCCACGTTCTTGACCCTCAGCGAAAATTCGCTCACCCGATCCCCACCTCGCTGCTTAACGTTGATGACTTCTAGCTCGGGGTCGGCGAACCATTCCGATGCCGCGAAGTTACGCATTAGCGCGGAGACCCGCGCGTTGGACTGCGCCACGCCGACTAAGGCCATGCTGGTACCGCTCGTTTGCTTCAAACCCGTCAACTGAACGCCGTCCGGCACGCGACGTACCAGCTCATCGAACACACGAACGATGCGTGTGCGGTCGGCCTGCAGCTGCTGAATCACGTTCATTCGGGCGATCAGATCTTGCCGACGCTTTTTGAGCTCGGCGACTTCCTTAATCTGCTGCTCGACTTTCGCAATCTCCTGTTTGAGAAACTCGTTACGCTTGTTTTGAGTCTCCACCAAAGTGCTGACGTGAATGTAGCCATAGAAGATGATGACGATCATCAACGCCCAAGCGCCGATGGCGATCGTGAGCAGCTGCCGATCCTGCTCGCGCCGGCGCATTTCGCGCCACGGGAGTAGATTAAGACGCGTGCTCATGCATCGAAACTCCGCAGCGCCAGGCCGCAGGAGATCATCAGGGAGGGCGCGTCGTTACTCAGCAGTTGCGGCTTGATGCGAGAAGAAATCGACATGTTCGCGAACGGATTCGCGACCATCGCCGGGACGCCGATGCGCGCGGCGACCAGCTCGTCGATGCCGGGAATCTGTGCGCAGCCGCCCGCCAGCAAAAGCTGATCCACGCTGTTGAACGGACTCGATGAATAAAAGAACTGCAGCGCCCGCATGATTTCCTGGCACATCGCTTCCATGAACGGGCGCAGCACATCGGTTTGATAATTGTCCGGTAGACCGCCTTGCTTCTTTGCGAGGCCCGCTTCTTCGTACGACAAACCGTAGCGGCGCTGGATTTCCTCGGTCAGTTGCCGCCCGCCGAACGTGTGATGACGCGTGTACACCGAGCGATTGTTGTGCATGACGTTGATGGTGGTGGTCATGGCGCCGACGTCGACGATCGCGACTGTCTTCTCCATACCCCCGCCGGGCATGTGATTGGAGATCAGCGAATACGAATGCTCCATGGCGTACGTTTCGATATCCACAATGCTCGGTATCAGCCCGCGTCCTTGAATCACGGCGAGATAGTCATCGACCACTTCTTTGCGGCATGCGGCCATGATCACGTCCACTTCGGTGGCGTTCGCTTCCGCGGTCTCGAGGACTTGGTAATCGAGATTGACTTCATCGAGCGGGTAAGGAATGTAGTGATCGGCTTCCATCTCGATCTGCATCTGCCGTTCTTGATCGGTCAAGTTAGCGGGCATCTTGATCACCTTGGTGATCACATTCGCCGCCGGCACCGCCACCGCGGCGTGCTTCAACCGCGTGCCCGAACGCTTGACCGCGCGCTCGACCGCTTCGGCGACTTGTTCGACTTCGGTGATCGCGTGTTCGACGACGGCGTTCTGTGGAAGCGGCTCAACCGCGTAACGTTCGACGCGATACTGCTCGCCGTCCCGACTGAGTTCGAGAATTTTTACGGCCGATGAGCTGATGTCGATGCCCACCAACGGCGGCTGTTTTCTCGCGAAAAGTAAATCGCCGAGTCCTCGCACTACTTTCCCCTTTAATTCAGACGGCTAGAATGGATATAGACAATGTGGGTGAATAGCTATACGAACTATAGATCATAGAATTTCAAAATGACAAATGAACTCTAGAGGCTCCGACCTTTCGTATATACTGCCCGAAACGCGCGTTTTTCCCCGAAATCGCATAGCCGCTGCGCCTCATGGATAGTCCTCCCGGCCTATTTGACCGACTGGCGGCGCATCTGCCGCGCAAGCCATGGCAACTCGCCCTCGTAGGGGTGCTCGGAGCGGTCGCCGGGACCGTTGTCATCATCGCTATCGTCGGCCTCGCGCTGTTCCCGACGCTCCCACAGATAGATCAGTTGGCCTACGCCGAACTCAAGGTCCCGCTGCGGGTGTACACCGCCGATGGCGAACTCATTGCCGAGTTCGGCGAAGAGAAGCGCATACCGGTTGCACTCGATGCCGTGCCCGCGCAGCTGATTCAAGCGATCCTCGCCGCCGAGGATCACGGCTTCTATCAACATCACGGCGTTGACGTGCTCGGCCTGTTGCGTGCGAGCTGGTACAACTTCCGAACCAAGAGCTCCGCACAGGGCGGGAGCACGATCACGATGCAGGTGGCGCGCAACTTCTTCCTGAGCCCGGAGAAGACCTACAGCCGGAAGCTGAAGGAGCTGTTACTCGCCTTCAAAATCGAACGCGAGCTATCGAAGGAGCAAATCCTCGAGCTGTATATAAACAAGATATTTCTGGGTCACCGCGCGTATGGTTTCGCCGCCGCGTCGCAGGTTTACTACGGAACCACTCTCGACAAACTGACGCTGCCCGAGATGGCGATGCTGG
>JBGPCS010000036.1:0-11291 GCA_041481875.1 Sulfurifustaceae bacterium | reverse complement strand
AATGCAGAAAGGTGATGTAGGCCGCGGGCGCTTCCATGTCCACGAGAAAGTAGGCGCGCGAAAAGCTGAACAGCACTGCCAGCTGGTCCGGATGGAACAGCAGCGCGTCGACGTACAGCTCGCCCTTCGAGTTGCGCAGAAGCGGTATGGCGAACGGATGGGGACGGTTGCCGTTGACGAACTTGCCGATGACGTAAGCGCCCTTGTTACGGAAGAACAGCGAGCTCAACACCTGGATCTGACAGTCGGCCTCGACGCGCAACGGCCGCGGCAAGTAGGCACGCATGGCGAGGATCAAGCGGCGCACGTCGCGCTCTCGATCGACGAACGGGCGGGTGAATCCAAAATCGTCGAGGAGCCGGCGCACGCAGGGGCGCAGCCCGTCTTGCAACGGATAGTAGGTGCGAAACGACGGCGTATCCGAATCCATGTAATCGGTCGCCACGCCCGGTCGCACGTAAATGCAGTCGTTGCGAAAGTAATCCCGGTGCAGGATTTTGCAGCAGACCGAGTTGAAAAACGTCTCGGCGCATTCCGGTTGCTTGTGGTCGGTCAGCAGTGCGGTGTAGTGCTGCTTGGTCTGCTGCCAGTCCGTGGTGCGCTGGAGCTGGCGGATATCGAATTCGCTCTCCAACTGTTCGATCGCGAGCAGCACATAGCGGTCGTAGTAGGCGATGCGTTCACGCACCGCGCCCTGCAGCCACAGCCAGTCGCCGTTCTCGAAGTGCGACTTGGCCTGCTGCGACACCTCGCGGAACATGCGGTAGTGGGTGTTGAATCCCTCGAGCATGATGCGCGCGATCACCCGCGGATCGACGTCGGTACTCTTGCGTCGCTCGGGAACGATCTTGCCTTCCGCCTTCATGCGTCGTCGCTCGGTGGTCGCGTTCGAATATGCCACTACATGATCGCCTATGTTAGCGCGCTTGAGTGAGCCGGTCTTCGACTGACCTACCTTGGTTCATCCGCGCTGTCTTCGTCATCCATCCCGCGACGGCGGCGTCCACGTTCACGAGTATTGAAAGGTGCTTCGCTTGCGGCACGGTATGAAATTCGAGCGCCAACGAGGGCGAGCGGGCGGCGTCGAGGAAGCGCGCGAGTTTGACGGTATCGAATAGCTCGTCGTCGGTCCCGACCCACACGCCGAGGCGTCCTTTAAGGCGAGCGAGTCGGCCGGCAGGATCGTGCGGCGTTACGGCTTTGACCATATTCACGGTGTATGCGGGCACGAGCTGCGCACGTGTGATGTCCGCTTCGGGGTAGTCGAAGCGCACGGCCTCGCAGTGACCGCAGACAAAGCCGGCGGTTAGGGCATTGACGACAAACTTCCAATAGGTGGGTCGCGCAAACTGGGGCGCCGAGTCGCGCTTCACATCCGCGCGATAGCCGAGCTCCGGAGCAACGAACGCGATTCCCGCGATGTTGCCGGAAGGTTCGCGGTCGAGATAGTTGAGCAGCATCCCGGCGCCCGACGAATGACCACCTACAAATAACGGCACGTGCGCGATTTGCGAGCGCACGACTTCAACGACGGTCGAGACATCGCGCCACACTTGCTCGGCGCTTGGTGCGTCACCGCGTGCGCCGCCGGAGCGGCCATGACCGCGGATATCGACGAGGAACGTGGAGATGCGATATTCGCGGGCGAGCGCATCGGCCAATGTTTGATAGCCGGCGAGGCTGTGCGCGCCGCCGCCATGATAGAAGACCAGCGCGGCCACGGGTTCGCGTGCGCGAAACGGGTAGTACGCGAGCGGAACGCCATCGGAGGCGGCGACGAGCTCGACAGCGGGGATGGCGACTTTTGTCGTGACGACGAGCGCGTTTTTGTCGAGTGAAGTCGTAACCGTGCTTTCCGTCGCCGTTGCCCTATCGCCGCACGCCGCCAGAGTAACTATTACCGCGAGCGCGTGAAGTGCCGCTGCCGATTTCGCCATGACTTTAACTCCTTGGTTGCGGCCCGCGAGCCGATAACGCCATCGTAGAGTCGTGGCGCGAAAACGGCGACCGTGTTGCGATAAAGCGCACGTGCGGTGGACGGGATGCGCTCACCCGCGACGGATTGCGATGAGTTTACGTAGCCTCGATGGGGCGAAGCGAAATCCTGGAGCCAAGGCTTCTGAGAGCTGGTCAGATCCAGGATTACGCGTTGCTTCATCCGGGCTACCTTGCTACATATAATGAGTGGTGATGCGACTACTGCCTCTGGTCAAAGAGCAAGCGTAGCGTGCGCCATGGGCACGTTACTGAGCGAGTTCCCGGTTTGCCTTCGATTCTTCGACAACAGGACTCCAGGCCGAACGGTTTTGTTTTTCGTGCGCACGGCGCACGCTACATATACTGGATTACGCGCAGCCTTTCTCGACTAATGACGGCATCGATCGACCGCTCGTGCATCACCATTGAGCGATCCGAACTTCGCGCGGTATATAGATATCATTTTTGATTGCTAACCTCACACGCGACGCCGCACAATCCGGTCGGTCAACGATTTAACTCGGTGTACGAGTCGTTCTTATCTACAGATTGTGCGATTGTCTGGCGATCAACGGGGCTGCAACCGAGCCTACTGCGCCGGGTTCGACGCCGTGTTAGGCAACGCGTCGATGTACCCGCTTCTCAACTTCCTGACCGACCGTTCGCTGCGCAACGCGTAGATCGTAGTCTCCCTGTAGACCAATCCACACTTCGGGCGAAACACCGAAATACCTACCGAGTCGCAGCGCGGTATCGGCGGAGATCGCGCGCTGTCCGTTGACGACGGCACTGATTCGTCCCGGTGGAACCGCGATATCGCGAGCCAGCTGATTAATGCTGATCCCAAGCGGCTTCATGAATTCTTCGAACAGAATTTCTCCCGGATGGATCGGTTCAAGAAGCTTGCCTTTAGTGGCCATAACACACCTCAGTGATAGTCGACAATTTCAACATCGAACGCCTCGCCGTTCTTCCAGACAAAACAAATCCGCCACTGATCGTTAATGCGGATGCTGTGTTGTCCCTTGCGATCGCCCTTCAGTGCTTCGAGCCGATTTCCCGGCGGAACCCTGAGATCATCCAGGCGCCGCGCTTGATGGAGGTACAACAGCTTTCGACGAGCGACCCGTTCAATCGGACGAAACCGCGGAACGTCGTGATCCCGAAATAACTCCTCGGTTCTGGCGTCACGGAAGGAGCGGATCATCGGGGTTAAAGCTATCACGCATCGCGTAATACGTCAAACGGCATAGCGACAACGCGAGCGCGGATACCAGCCGCCGCCATCGCCAACGCACTGCAGTTCACGTAGGGCAATTGCGAAGCGGTATTGCGCCGTATCCAAAATACCGCAAAGCCGCCACGAAACTGAACTATCGACGCGCGTCGCAGCCGGCTCGATCCATTTCTTGTAGTGCAGCTCTAACCGTGCTGACGGGGATTAAACGAGACGCTCTGTGTCGCCTCAAGCAACTGCTTGATGGTTAGGGGCGGGCTCTCTGACAACCCGGCTTCGCTGTGTAGGGCGCTCGCTTCTGTTGAATCTATCGCAACCGGGAACGCCCGCGCGCCGTTTGCTATTAACCAAAAGGTGCGCGTAACGCCTTCGTTGAAATCCACGTAGTAGGGCGGCGCGCGCGGGCTCACGTAAGTCCGTCCGCACGTGGGTGTCTTCGCAAGCTCGGCTCTTTTGTTTTCCTCTTTCCGACAAATGACGTGCGCCAGAGGAACGGGGCTCTGGTGGCTGCGCGCAAAGTCGTCTTCGATAGTCTTGTACTTGTCGAGTCGCGAGCGGTCGAGCGTTCCGAGTGCCGCCTCTCTGTTAAATCCGTAGGGTTCTCTGCCCCAGGCGGCAATGAATCTTTCTGTCTCAACGAAAACGACCGCGCGGTTATCGTCGTCGTCCGTGCAGGCGATTTCCATGAAGACGCGTCTTGTCGTGGGCTTGGCGATCTCGACAGAAAACACGACCGCCTTGCCGCCGGCGAAAGCTCGGACCCCGCACACGTCGATCGTTCGGGGCGAAGAACGGTTCGTCTTTAGGTTTGATTGTTCCGGCACGGAGACATAATAGATTATTTTAGGGAAGCTCTGATTTATTCATGTGCCCCCTTGCGGGAGAGGGACAGGGAGAGGGGAAATTTAAAGGAAAAATTTATGATCCCCCTCACCCCAACCCTCTCCCGCAAGGGGAGAGGGGAATTAATCAGAGCTTCCTTTAGACAATTCGGGTCGGATCGCATTTTAGGCCACGTGTTAGTGCAGTGATGTCTCGCACTCTGAGGTGAAATTCGCCTCGGGTATAGCTTTCAAAGAGCATACAAACCGCTGGCGGATACTCGAGCCGTGTATGACAATTCGGGTCAATCACTCAGATTTTGAGCGCTGCCGGCCGTTTAGGACTCCCAATCAATTAGTGGCGGCGTATTTTTCCGGCGTCGGCCCAAGGGCCCAATATGAAAACCAATCCTTATCGATCGCGCATAACCACCCAGGGGCGGAATAGCGCCGGCGCGCGGGCGCTGTGGCGCGCCACGGGCATGCGCGATGGCGATTTCGAAAAGCCTATCATCGGCGTTGCCAACTCCTTCACTCAATTGGTTCCCGGGCATGTCCATCTGAAGGACGTGGGCCAGTTGGTTGTCGGTGAAATCGACAAAGCGGGGGGAGTCGGCAAGGAGTTCAACACCATCGCCGTCGACGACGGAATCGCCATGGGACACGCGGGCATGCTCTACAGCTTGCCGTCGCGCGATCTCATCGCCGACTCGGTTGAGTACATGGTGAACGCCCATTGCCTGGATGGTTTGGTGTGCATTTCCAATTGCGACAAGATCACGCCCGGCATGTTGTTGGCGGCGTTGCGCCTGAACGTTCCCACGATTTTCGTTTCCGGCGGCCCCATGGAAGCGGGGAAGATCACGGAACCGGGCAGCGACAAAGTTAGAAAAATAGACGTAGTGGACGCGATGGTTGCCGCGTTTGATCGGCAACTGTCCGATGAAAAAATCAAAGAGTACGAGCGCTCCGCCTGCCCAACGTGCGGCTCCTGCTCCGGCATGTTTACCGCCAACTCCATGAACTGCTTGGCGGAGGCGCTCGGACTCGCGCTGCCGGGAAACGGCAGTGTATTGGCGACCCACAGCGATCGAAAGCAATTGTTTGTTCGCGCCAGCAAGATGATCGTGGAGATGACGCAGCGCTTCTACGAGCAGAACGACAGCTCCGTTTTGCCCCGCAGCATCGCCACCTTCGAAGCTTTCGAAAACGCGATGAGCATGGATATCGCCATGGGCGGATCGACCAATACGGTGCTGCATTTATTGGCGGCGGCGAACGAAGCCGGCGTCGATTTCACCATGAAGGATATCGATCGCTTATCCCGAGTCGTTCCGCAATTGTGCAAACTGGCGCCTTCCTATCACTACCACATGGAAGACTTCCATCGCGCCGGCGGCGTCATGGGGATATTGGCCGAATTGGATCGCGCGAAGTTAATTCATAGCGACGTCGGCACCATCCACGAGAATACGTTGGCGGAGTCGCTGCGGAAATGGGACATCCTTCAAACCGCCGACGCAACCACCAAGGAATTTTATTCCGCCGCCCCGGGCAACAAAATCACCACGGAAGCGTTTAGCCAGAGCAAACGCTATACGGAATTGGATGTCGATCGCGAGAACGGATGCATCCGCGATCTGCGGCACGCCTATAGTAAGGACGGCGGTTTGGCGGTGTTGTTTGGAAATCTCGCGGAGCGCGGTTGCATTGTTAAAACCGCCGGCGTGGACGACTCGATACTCACCTTCAGCGGGCGCGCCCGCGTGTTCGACAGTCAGGAAGGCGCCATCCGGGCGATCGACTGCGGCGACATCGTCGCGGGCGATGTTGTGATCATTCGCTACGAAGGCCCGAAAGGCGGGCCCGGCATGCAGGAGATGTTGTCGCCGACCGGTCGTTTGAAGGGCAAAGGCCTGGCAAAAGTTTGCGCGCTGGTTACCGACGGCCGCTTCTCCGGCGCAACATCGGGGTTATCCGTCGGTCATGTATCCCCGGAAGCGGCGGAGCAGGGCGCCATCGCGTTGATCGAGGAATTCGACGCCATCGATATCGATATTCCAAACCGCCGCATCGGCATCAGAATAAGCGACGCGGAACTCGAGCGGCGCAGGAAAGCAATGCAAGCCTTGGGCAAACAGGCCTGGCAACCCAAACGCGATCGCCAGGTGAGCCTGGCCTTGAAAGCCTACGCGGCCCTGACGACGAGCGCGGACAGGGGCGCTATCAGAAATCCCGAATTGCTGTCCGGTTGAAGGAGCCGCGCGGGAAGAGTTGCGCGGCGGCAGTATCCGAGCGATTGGGCGGACGGCTCGTCCGTGTTCGCCGAAGTACAGGCGGGAGGTTGGGGGACGATTTAAGTCGTGCGCATGGCGCACGCTACATGTTCTACATGTTCTCGGTAATGGTCCGGCGTCTTCGACTGCAGCGAGTGTAGCGTGCGCCATGCGCACGACACTCATACAATCGCCGTATGGCGACGTTTCGACGATCAATCGTTCCCGGGGCAACGTATTTCTTTACGGTTAATACCGATCGACGTCAGCCGGTACTAACGCAAACACCTTTCTATGCGGCTATCAAAGAAACCGTTCGCGCTGTGGTGTCGGAGCGTCCGTTCGTTATCGAAGCCTTCGTTTTGCTGCCTGATCACCTGCACTGTATTTGGACGTTGCCTCCGGATGACGCGGACTACGCGACGCGCTGGAGCATGATCAAGCGTGGCATGAGCCAGAAGGTGCGCAATCTGATTCAAGTGCCTCTTAGGATGTCCCAGCAGAACCGTGGCGAGATTGGTTTGTGGCAGCGCCGGTTCTGGGAGCATCAGATTCGCGACGATGCCGATAGAGAAGGGCACGTCGATTACATTCATTGGAATCCGGTGAAACATGGCTACGTGAGGCAAGTAAGGGATTGGCCGTATTCGAGCTTCCATCGGTTTGTTGCGCGGGGTTACTATCCGCTCGATTGGGCGGGCGGTTCGTCAGCGTTCGCTGAAATGCAGGCGAGGGAGTTTGAGGACAGTTGAAGTCGTGCGCATAGCGCACGCTACATTAAGAACTCACATCGGATATTATTCGCTCGTCCAACAACCGCATTGTTACGCACGCAACTCGGAGCAAATTCCAATGAGCGCCTTCCGCATCGGTATCGCCGGCCCTGTCGGCTCGGGTAAAACTGCGCTGGTCGACGGGCTGTGCAAAGCCATGCGCGACGACTATTGCCTCGCGGTGGTGACGAACGACATCTACACGAAAGAGGACGCGAACTTTCTGGTGCGCAGCCAAGCGCTCGTGCCGGAGCGCATCATCGGCGTCGAGACCGGCGGCTGTCCGCACACAGCGATCCGCGAGGATGCGTCGATGAACATCGCCGCGATCGAGCAGATGGAAGTGCGGTTTCCGGATCTCGATCTGATTTTCGTCGAGAGCGGCGGGGACAATCTGGCGGCGACGTTCAGCCCGGAGCTGGTCGATCTCACGATCTACGTGATCGACGTCGCGGGTGGCGACAAGATTCCGCGCAAAGGCGGGCCGGGGATCACCAAGTCGGATCTGCTCGTCATCAACAAGATCGATCTCGCGCCGTACGTCGGCGCGAGCCTCGAGGTGATGGATCGCGACGCGAAGAAGCAACGGGGCGAGCGGCCGTTCACGTTTACCAACCTGAAGCAGGGCGTCGGCCTCGACGGTGTCGTCGAGTTCATCGCGTCACGCGCGGTGACGACGTCAGCGGTTTAATCGGCCGGCGAGGAAACCCGCGCTGCGCTTCGCCGATGCAGCGCCGCAGACGCCGCGTGCTATACCGCGTTCCTCTACACCGCGCTGACGTAGCGTCGCGATAAGTGGAGGACCAGCGCGCCGAGCCCGAACAGCATCAAGGCGAACACGACGACGCCGCCGAGCACCGGCACGAACCGCGCGACCCAGACCACGAGAAACGCGATGACGATCGCGAGTACGCGCAAGCCCATCACGGTTTCTGCGCGTCGGCCCGACAATTCGAGACCGGCTTCGCCGAGATAAATTACGCCGGTAAGGAATCCGAAAAAGAGCGTAAGGAAATAAAGCGCGAGCGCGACCAGCGCGAGCCAAACGCCGAAGACCGTCGCGAATAGGAGTGCGATCACCAGCGGCGCGGCGGCAAGAAACGCGAAGCCCAACCCCAGCGATTTCCACGGCGAATCGGCGATGGTGCGCGCGGCACCGACGGTCGCCACCGGAAAGAGCAGGTACAGCACGACGCCGGCGAGTATGAGGCCGATGTAAAAAACGCCGCGCGCAATACGCCCGGCGATGCCGGCTGCCTCGGTTCCATCCACCGGCAACGGCTCGCGCAGCACTTTGCCGACGATTTTGGCGCCGCTCGCGATCTGCGCGTCGTTACGACTGTGGTAACTCAGGTTGCCGCCGATTACCGCGCCCGGCTGAATCTCGATCGTCTCGGCATAGATCTCGACGTCGCCGGCGACTTCGCCCGCGACCACGACGCGATTGCCCGCGGCCTTCAGCCCCTTGCCGATTTTTCCCGCGACGCTCACGGTATGGCCGACGAACCATGCGCGGCCGTGCACCGTTGCGGTGGGAGCGAGTAAGACGTACGCGCCGGCCGCGCGCACGTCATCGCCGACGCGCGCACGCACGGTGACGTTGCCGCCCGCGGCGATCACGCCGCCGCTCACTTGGTTGTCGATCGTGACCTGTCCGCCGGCGGCGATCACGTCGCCCTCGACGTTTGCTACGACACTCACCGTGCCCCCGGCGACGTAGAGATCCTCCTTGATCGTGCCTTGTTTGACCACCGTGTCGCCGACGTCCTGTGCGAAGAGCATTGTCGACGAGCACAGGCAGATGATGGCGGTGAGGGTACGAGCGGCGCGCGCAATAATCATGATCGTCCTTTTGCGGTCAAACGGGCACGGTAAAGTGAGGCACAGCCCGGTGGCTGTCAATACCGTGTCCGGTCCGGGGCGCACGTGTCGACATTCCGATCCCGCGTCAATCGCGCGAAGGCTCGTGCCGGCTCTCGGGCGGGGATTGTTGTTGCGCCGCGGCGCGCGCGCGCGCGATGCGTTCGGCGGTAACCGGATGCGTCGATAGAAATGCCAGCTGACGCTCGTTCTTGTCGCCGTGCATTGCGTTCAGACGCTCCATCAACGTCGCGAAGTGCTCCGGTGAGATATCGTGGCGTTTTAGCAGCGCGAATCCGAAGTCGTCCGCTTCGGTCTCGAACTCGCGCGAATAATTCGCTTGCGCGAGCAGCACCGGAACGCCGCTAACTGCCAGGGTGAGCGAGGAAACGTCGCTGGTGAAGGCCGCGGCGATCGCCGCGGTGGTTGAATCCTGGACGACGTGACGCAGCGCGTGCCGATACTCGACGTGGCCGATTTCGTGCGCGAGCACCGCCAGCACTTCCTCCGTCGATTCGCTCAAATGGATTAACTGGTCGGTAATGACGATGATGCCGCCGGGCAAGGCCAATGCATTCGCGCCGATCCGGGGGGCGTCGCGAAATTCGAGTCGCAAGTGCGGCGCCATGGGTAGATCCTGGGAGAGCTGCGCGAAACCCGTCGCAATGCGTTGCCTTGCGTCGTCGTCCAGTTTCGTCGGCTGGAAAAATTTCTGCTCGTCGAGCCAGAGGATCACCTTCGCGCCGAAGTCGCGTTCGTACTCGATCGGCACGCGCGCGGCGATGTGACTCGCCAACGTCGGCAATCCGTAAACGTAGCCCAGTCCGAGACTCGCGAACGTGATCGCCACGCTCGCGATCGCGATGTGCCAGCGTTGCTCCAGCCAGGCGACCACGCCCTCGGCTTCGCCTTCTTGGCGCAGCCGATCCAACAGCGGCCCGTCGGTGCATTGCAGTTGCGAGCCGTCCGGCAGCGCGACGAAGCGATCCGCTTTGCCGATGCGCGGCGAGATGCTCACCTGATCGAGCAAATAATTTTGCGTGACGCTCGCGCCGATGACTTTTATTGCCGTGCCGGACCATATCATCGTGACCGGTTCGCTTATCGGCGAGCGACCGTCGTACCGCTTTGCGACCAGCGTGTTCGGAAGCGCCATCTTTATATCGACAGATCGAAGTCCATCAGATCGCCGACTTCCGCCCCCGCCGCCTGCACCGTCGACGCGCCGCTGCCTTCGAAATACGCGAGGTTGCCGTCGATCGAGACCGCGAACTGCTCGACGCGGTATTTTTGGGTGCGTATCGTCGCCCACGGAATGAGCAGGCCGGCCGAGACGAGGATGGCGACGGCGTTCGTGACGTAGAGCCCGAGCAGCGCGCGCGCCTTGAGGCTCGATTGAAACCGCAGCGGTCCGAGCTGGCTGTTATTCCATACTAAGTTCGTTATCCGCGCGCGCACGAAGGCGTACGCGATGACGTAGACCGAGTACGTGACGATCATGATGACGACGACAAACGATGACTTGTCGAATCGGGAAAACCCGATGCCGGCCGCCAATCCGATCGCGACTCCGACGCCGACAGAGGTGGCTAAACCGGCGATGAAATATATCTTGAAGAACTGGCCGCCCCGGGCGGCGAACTCACCGGACGCGCCGCCGTAGCCCGAGCGGTTGACCATGTAACGCCTGATTCGTTGCTGCCACCACGCGAACGCGAGCCCGAAAGTAAACAGCGTCACGATCGCCCAGCCGTAGAGAACCTTGACCGCGCTCCAATACGTTCCGCCGAAGTGGAACGTCATGTTGCGAAACGCCGAGTAGCGGGCGTTGAACGCGGCCGATCGCACGAGCACCCACGGCGCGAGGATGAACGCCGCGATCAAGACGATCGGCATGAGCTCGACCATGATATGCGTCGCGAAGTACCACACGCCGAGCACCGCGACGGCGATGAGGCGGCCCTTGAGGATCGGGATCGGTTGCCCGAGGTATTGGAACGGCGTGCCATCAAGCACGACATGCGAATAGAAATAGCGCTTCTTGCGCACCTTCGCCCAAGCGGAAAAGATTCCAAGCGTGAGCAACGTCAGACAGACGTTGACGATCCAAATGCGAAAATACTCCGCCGCCGATCCGGTGTAGCGCAGCGCCAGCTCGCGCGGACCGTTCGAGTCGGGGGCGGTGTTGGCGATGGGTGTGCCGACGGGTGCGAGGACGTTCAATGTTCGATAGCCGACGTTTACTGGAACCTTACTGACTAATTCACACGAACCGCCAAGGACGCGAAGGACGCAAACGATTTTGCTTCTTGTTCAACCCCTTTTCCTTCGCGTCCTTAGCGTCCTT
>JBGPCS010000035.1:0-11717 GCA_041481875.1 Sulfurifustaceae bacterium | reverse complement strand
GAACTGGCGCGCGGAGAGATTCACCGCGATGCTGATCGGCGGCAAGCCCGCGCGCTGCCACGCTACGTTCTGCGCGCACGCGCGACGCAGCACCCATCGCCCGATCGGCACGATCAAACCGGTTTCCTCGGCGAGCGGGATGAACTGCGCCGGGGGCACGACGCCGAGAATCGGGCTTTCCCAATAAAGCAGCGCTTCGGTGCCGGTGATTCTCCCCGTTCGTAGATCGAGCTTCGCCTGATAGTGCAGCGAGAACTGCTGCTGCTCGAGCGCGCGCCGCAGGTTCGTTTCGAGCGCGAGGCGCTCGAGCGAGCGCTTTTGAATATTCTGCGAGTAGAACTGGAACGTGTTCTTGCCTTCTTCTTTCGCGAGATACATCGCCATGTCGGCGTTCTTCATGAGCGAGGGTTCATCTTCGGCGTCGACCGGATAAATCGAGATGCCGACGCTCGCGGTGATGCGGTACTCCTGATCGCCGATCGGCATCGGCTCGGTCAACGCGGAAAGTATCTTGCGCGCAACGCCCGCGATCTGCTCCTGATTCCCGGTGCCCTGAACCAGCACGACGAACTCATCGCCGCCCAGGCGTGCGACGACGTCGCTCGTGCGCACCACCTGGTTCAGGCGGCGCGCCGCCTCCTGCAGCAGCTTGTCGCCCGCTTCGTGGCCCTGCGTGTCGTTGATGACCTTGAATCGGTCGAGATCGATGAAGAGCACCGCGAACATGCGCGCCTGCCGGCGCGCGGCGGCGAGCGCATCGCTCAAGAGCTGGCTGAACATCACGCGGTTCGGCAGCGCCGTAAGCGGATCGTGCGTCGCGAGATATTGGATGCGCTGCTCCGCCTGCTTCTGGCTGGTGATGTCGCGCCCGATGCCGCGATAGCCGGTGAACTGCCGATCGGCGCCGAACACCGGCTCGCCGCTGATGCTGAAGTAGTAGCGCCGGTCGGTGTCGTCGGTACGCCAGCAGACGAGATCGCGGAACGGTTCGTGCTTTTGCTGCGCCGACTGGTGCTCGTAGAGCGTGCCGGCTTCGGCTTCCAGAATTTCCGCGGGACGTTTGCCGATGAAGCCGCGGAAAAATTCCGGATGCTCGTTGACGAGGCGGCCCTCGAACCGCGTGAAGCGCAGCTCCGCATCCTGCTCCCAGAACCAGTCGGACGAGAGATCCGTGAGCGCGCGAAACCGCGCCTCGCTCTCGCGCAGGACCGTCTCCGCCTGCCGGCGCTTGAGGAACTGCCCGACCTGATTGCCGATGACGCTCGCCGTCTGCAGCAGACGCTCGTCCGGCTCGCGAATTGTCTCGCTCGAGAACGTGAGTACGCCGATGACCTTGCCGTCGGCGAACACCGGGAAGTAAAGCGCGGCGCGCTCCTTGGCCACCTCGAGGCGCTCGCGCCAGACGGTGGAGGCGTCCTGGCTGAGGTCCGGCACCCAGAGCGACTTGCCGGTTTGCTGCACGTGGGTCAACAGCCCGCCGGCGGGGATGGCGCCGCCGATCGCTTTCTTGTAGAAGTCCACCGCCAGCTGCGACATGCTCGGCTGCGCATAGCCGACCAGCAGTTGAAAGTCGCCTCTCTGATCGTCGTGGTGGCAATAGCCGGCGCGCGCCCAGCGCTCCGTCGCACAGACGGTCTGCAGCACGGCGAGCAGCACGCGGCGGGTGCTGCCCGATTCGCCGAGATGGCGCGTGACGGCGTGCTCGAGCCGCAGGAGCTGCTCCTCGCGCCGCCGCTTGGTGATGTCGCGCGCGATGCCGCGGAAACCGATCGGCTCGCCGGCGCGATTCCGCATGAGATAGAACGAGGCTTCGAGAATCGCGCGCTTGCCGCCTTTGCGTACGACTTCCCATTCCGATGAATGCACCGGGACCCCCGTGCGATAAACCTCGTTGTACATCTTGTAAACCTTCGCCGCCGTCTCGGGAGTGTTGTAGACGCGGTTGCTCATCCCGAGCAGCTCTTCGTGCGAATAGCCGAGCAGGCGGGTGAGCGCCGCGTTGCAGAACACCAGGTTGCCTTTGAGATCGACTTCGTAGTACGCGTCGTCGATGCTCTCCATAATCGAGCGATACTTCTCCTCGCTCGAACGCAGCGCCGCGTCGGCGCGGTCGCGCTGCGCCTCGCGGTCGAGATTCTCCTGCGCGTAGGAGATGTTCGCCGCGACGCGCTCGAGCAGCTGCACCGCTTCGTCGTCGAACGCGTTCTTTTCGGAGGAGTAGAAGACGACGACCGCACGCGCGCGCCCGTTCTGTAACACCGGCAGCGCCGCGACCGAGAGCGCACCGCCCGCGCGCGCTTGCTGCCGGTACACCGGAGCCGCGCGCTCATCGTTCAAGTAGTCGTTGCTGACGGCGGGTTTGCCCGTGTGGTACGCAATGCTGCTCAGGCTCTGCCCCTCCGGTGTACCGAGATCGAACGGCACGCGCAGATGCCGACGCTTCTCCGCGCCGACGCCGGCCACCGCGATCGTCTTCGCCACCGCCGTACCCGGCTCCGCCATGAACGCCGCCGCCGAAATGAAATCCCCACCTTGCAGCGCCGCGTCGCAAACGTGCTGGTAAATTTCCTCCGCCGAGCGCGCGCGCATCATCGCCTCGTTCGCGAGACTCAACGCGCGATAAAGGCCGGCAAACCGCCGCCGCGCCGCCCCAGACTCGAAGTTATCGAGCGCGAACGCGACGCTCTCCCCGATTCCCTCGAGCAGATCGGCCATCGCCGCATCGAACGCATCGCGCGCTTGCGCGAACACCAGCAGCGCACCGATCACCTGCGACTCGCGCGTAAACGGCGCCGCCGCCACCGCGCATCTCCTCTCCCCGGCGGTGACGCGCAGGGATGCACTAAGACCCGCAGGAGCGTTGGATGCGCGAGAGCGATCATGAGGAGGCAGGGGTGACGCGTGTACAAATGCGCTGTCGTCGACCAATAGGTCCCCATCCACTGCCGATACACCGGTCTTAAATACCGAGGTAACTAATCGCTCAATACCGGAAGCAGTTTCGTCGCCATCAAGCGCGAACCGCACATCGCGAAGCCCCGCCTCCCCGCACCCCGCAACCGCAACGACCGCAGCGGCCTTCGCTCCCTGCGGCAACACGACAGCCGCGGTAAGAACTAGCCCGCTTCGCACCGCAACATCGCAGATATTTTGATAGAGAACGCCAGGCGACTTCGCGCGAACGATCGTTCGATTGGCGGCGACGTAGGTTCCGTACAACTGCCGCGATCGTTGCGCCAGGTCATCGCGCGCAGCATCACCCAGCAGCCGCGCCGACGCGACAGCAGACGTACTCTCCGTAGGACGTAACCGACGTTGTCCCAGCCTTTTGTGGTCTATGTTGGAGGCCATGCGTTGGCGCTCTGCACCCTTGAATGTGCACGACACCTGCGCTGGCGGGCGCCCTTCCTTAGACTCGCCGGGATTTGTCGAGCAGGTCGCGATGCGGATGCACGAGCAGCCGAACGAACTTCAGCGTTTTATGCACCCTGTACCAAACTACTAATAGCCGGGCATTGGCGCACCGGCAAGGTGACGTGGATGGGCGCACCGAAATTCGCGGGACGCGGGAGGCCATCGTTCTCCGATATTCGCAGCCGTCTCTTAGCGTGCTTCTGCACTTTCCGATGCTAACTATCGCCGTCTAGCGCGTTCTTCCTCATCCCCCGGCGTGGAGTACGTCGTGGTGCCAGAATTCGCAGAACACAAAAACGTGATGAACGGTGCTGTCGCCATATACGAAATTCGCGGAGACAGCTGTAGTTTTGAGACGGCTAGCCGCGACTGCGTGTTCACGAACAACAGCCGCCACGGGGATGTCCGTGACGATGCGGCGCACGCCGAGCGCGGACGTGACACCTGTCGCTTCGACACGGCGACGAAGAGGGCGCGGGCTATTGGTGAAAGCGCCGTAGTTCCCGCGACCGCGTAAACACGGCCTGTCCGCTCCACGGCGCGGTCCCGCTCTTGGAGTATATTTTCAGCGCCGGCGCCGGGCGCGGCGAGCGCAGCGAGATGTCGCAAATGTGATCGCCGTCGACGTCCCCGAGCTGGAGCTCGGGCAACCGCTCCTTCATCGTGTTGAGAAACCGCCACTGACCGGTGACGGGCGATTTCGCCCACCAGGTAACGCCGGTCGCCATGAACTGGTCCTGCTTGCCGTCGCCGACGAAATCGCAGCTGCCGAGCTCGGCCAGCGGGTCGACGCCGAATTGATTGGTCGGCCGCACGTCGATCGGCTTGGTGATGTTGTCGCCGAAGCCGCAGCCGCCGTTTTGCGCGATCGCATCACTGCGCTTGCCGTGCTTGAAGACGTTGTTGTCCACGACCACCTTGTCGATGGGATTGCCGCGAATCTTGATGGCGAGGCCGCTGGTGTAGAGGATGGTATTGCGCTCGATGATCATCGTCTCCCCCGCGATTCCGCACTCCCAGTTATTGCCGCTGTACCATTCGTTCTGGTCGCCGTGCATGTCGATCTGGTGCGTTTGCCAACAATTGAATCGCCAACCCGTCAGCGCCCAGTACCACGACTCCGAACAGTGCTCGCCACCTCCCGACAGCAGCAGGTTGTCGCGCGCGATATAACCGGAAAAATCGCGCGTGCCTGGGGTCCGGCTGCCACCGGCGATGCCGTGGCGGTTCTCGTCGAATACGTTCTGCTGGATCGTCACGAACGCGCCGCCGGTCGATTCGACGCCGTAACCGTCGCCCGCGCCGTGGCGATTGTGATGAAAGAAGCTCAATCGGACGCGCACCGCGCCCGGATTGGTGTTGAACAGGCGGCCGCGCTCCGCGGGATCGGTGTTGTCTCCGACTTGAATGCCGACGCCGCTCCAATGAAATATCTCCATGTTGGAGATCTCGATATTGCGGATCGGCGCGGCGCCGGCGAACGGCCAGACCGATATGCCGCGCTCCTTCGCGTCGCCCTGCGCGATCCCACTCGTTGGCCCTTCGAGACGAAAACCCGAGACGCGGACATTGTCGCCGCGGATTATGAACAGCGCGTCGCTGCCACGCTGGTCCCTCACGAAAATCCGCGGCCCGAGGCGGCGCGGCCCGCGCGCGCAGGCGGGCGATGCGATCAGCGACCGGCCGTCGCCGATGACGATCGACTTCAATCCCGTCAGATCGAGATCGACGTTGCAGAGCTCCACCGTCTGCTCGTCGTTCGTCGATTCCGTCAGCGCGCCGAGCAGCACGCGCACCGGATCGCGCGTGCTCTGATCGATGACCACGCGCGGCAGATAACCGACTTCCACGCGCACGGATCGGCTCGTCTCGGCGTGCACACCGAGATGGGTTTGGCTGAGGCGAAGCGTGAACGTCGTGGCGCTCAGCGGCGCCACCGAGCGGCTTCCACTCTTGGCGACCGCCTCGTTGTTGAGGCGGATGTCCACTGTGGCGCATCCGCTCGGTAAAGTGACGAACCAACTGACGACGCTTGGTTTCCCTCCTAGCGTCACCTTCGGCGGGTTCGCCGACAAATCGATCTTCGCACCCGCGAGACAGGGCGAAGGCTCGGGGCCGCCCCCGCCACCACCCGGCGTGGGTGTCGGCGGAATGGCCAATACTTGCGAGCTCGCGCACAGACCGATAAGACTCGCTCCACAGATAGCCGCACGACAAGCGAACGAACGCCCCGTCGGAAACAACGACGCTTGCCAACCAAACAAGCGTTCGCGCGTGAGCGGTGATTGGAACTGTCGCGTGGCATCGAGCAGCACGTCGATCAAGCCGTCGACAGCGCGCGGCACGGCAGGAGTCCCGGCCGTGGGTAAACCCAAGTGGCGCGCGACGGACGAGCGAACGGCGTCCGGGTCGAGCTTCTCGCCTTCGATGGCGCTGGTCGCGATCCCGTCCTCAACCAAAATGGTCGCGACCGCCTCGACCGTCAACTTCGGATCGAGTAGCCGCGTAGTCTCAAGCACTTTTCCCTGCGCCAGCCGTGCGCGGGCAAGCAACGGGCCGAGAATCCCCTGCTGCCATTGAAAACGCGGCCAGTCAGCCTGTTGCCATATCCATTTTTGAGGCGATTGCATGAGCTATTCACTTCAGAATATGAAGCGATTATGGCCGCCAATCGCTTCACGGGCAAATCCGATTCCGTCGCCGGTTTCCTTCTCACCAGCGGTGATCACCCCAATGTAAGGGGCGCAATGAAGGCGAAAGCGTTTTCAAACGACAGAGTCACAGAAACAATGTTTGTTAGCTTTCCCGTTCCTCATCCTTCCATTGGCGAAGCTTGCTGCGGTCGATCTGCTTTTCTAGATCGCGGCTCTTGAAGAAGAGATTGCGCATGGCGAGGACGAGTTTTTGGGCTTATCGGCTACCGAGTCCCGTTGTGCGATCAAACTAAGCCGGACGTTGCGCGAACGACACCCGAGACAGTGAGATGGGGGTCATCTCCCGAATACGGAAGCAAAAACAGTCCTGTCCGTCCCATCCGGCAGCGTCGTAACCTTCGACACCGTTTCCCACGAAGGCATCCTCGAAGACCAAGGCAAAGACCCGCTGAAATACTTCGCGCAGTTCGGCGTGCCGCCGGAGCAAGTGCTGAACGACGCGAAGGCGATCGTCGCGTCCAGTCTCGAACATGATTTCGCCAAGGACGGTCCGCACATCATCACCGGCCCGGTCGAAATCGCGGGCGCCAAGGCCGGCGATGTGCTGATGGTGGCGATGCTGGCGCTGGAACCGCGCGTTCCATACGGCGTCATCAGCAACCGCCACGGCAAGGGCGCACTGACCCAGGAGGAATTTTCCCGAGAACTTGGGAGAAGCCGGGCAACTCTCACGCGGCTCGAAAGCGCGTCAGAGAACACAACGATCAATACTCTCGATCAAATCTCAAAGGCACTAAGGTGCGACGTTCGAGATTTGTTTAGAGCTAATCCCAGATAGGTCTGATCGGCCCCGTCCGCGTTTTCCTGGTCCTGCTATCTAGCAGCAAGAGCGCGCATACGCATGTTCCGCGCGTCCGTCGATGGTAGCGCCCACATTGGCTCTGACCCCAAGTCGACAAAAGCTGCGGCTCCGTCCTGGTTGCCGTTAACCTCGGCATTTTCTAGACTGTGCAGCATGCCCACAGTCCTTCGTACGCTCGGCTTCAGGTTCTTCTTCTTTAGCGGCGAAGGTTCGGAACCGCCACATATTCATGTGGAGCACGGCGACAAGGTGGCAAAGTCTGGTTGAAGCCGGTGGAACTCGTAGCTTCCGAAGGATTCAGAAGCCACGAGTTGACCAAACTTCGAGAGCTGGTCGTCGAAAATCGAAATCTGTTTTTGGAGAAATGGCATGGGCACTTTGGCGATTAAGTTTGATCCGCATGCAGTCGACGTCCGCTTCACGAACGATGCGGTGTTCTTCGTGCTCGCGGACGGCCACGAGATCTCAGCGCCCTTGGCGTGGTTCCCCAGGCTACGCGACGCTACTGAAGCTCAACGCCGCAACTGGCGATTTATCGGCAAGGGAGTCGGCGTGCATTGGCCGGATCTGGATGAGGACATCGCGGTCAGCACGCTAATGCGTAACGCTTAGTAGCGGCAATCCTGCTTGCAGCGCCATCAGAGTCGAAAGAATGCGCGCCACCCGCCCGTTTCCATCCCGGAACGGATGAATCAGAACCGGCTCCACATGCGTTTCCGCCGGTGCACGGTTAGCATCTACTCGCTCCTTAAAGATGCACGGCGTATACCGAGCTAATTGGATTCGGCACGCATCACGTTTTCCGTACCTTGAGGCCGAGGTGTTTTTCCATGGCGTTGAAATCGCGATCCGCGTGCAGCAATTCGTGACCGCCTTCGATGCAAAAGGTGGCGATCATTACGTCTATGGTTTTACGAACAGTGACGCCGGCTTTGCGCAATTTGCGATAGTTGTCGGCGCTGTGTAGCGCCAATTCCTTGCCGAGCATCTGGCGAAATTCGAGAGTCCCGAGTAACTCACGTGCCCGCTCAAACTCGGCGTCGCGACGAAACCCCTGCAGCACTTCTGTCAGAATGATATCGCCGATCAGGATTCGCTCACGGCTGAGCAATTGATCCAACAGCTCCGTATGCTTGTTGGCGGTCCCGTTGAAATAATCCACCCAAACACTCGTATCAACGACAATCATGCATCGCGCCGCATGGCGTCGAGATCGCCTTCCCAACGAAGCTTGCCGCGCGCGTCGCGGATTTGCTGCTGTTTGGCCATTTTCACCAACAACTCCAAGCCGGCCTCGACCGCCCGACGCTTCGTCTTTATCCCGGTCAACTTCAGGGCCTGAGATATAAGCTTCTTGTCGATTACGATATTGGTGCGCATGGTCGAAATCCTATGTGTACACTTTCAGTAAAGTATACACATACGCATATATCCCCGCATCAGGAACTTGCGCGGGCATACTGTTACTAACGCTCACGCAATGGCGCCCGATGTTTTTTCTTGCGGTTCGGTCGATGGCTATTGCGATATTGGGTCCGACCGCAATTCGCTTTCCAACTGATGCAAAGACGGAGGGCAGGCGTATTGGAAACTGCGCGGAACAGCTTTGCGCCTACTTCGCGCAGCACGTCCGTGAATCCGACTGCGCCGCCGGTTCAGCCGCGAGCACAGGGGCAAGTCAAACGGTTGACATCGCCACTTCGAAGTGTATATTTCGTCATGCATATTACGGAATACGGATATGAAAACCTCTGCCAAAGATCTGCGCTTGCATACCCGTCGCATTTTGGATGCGATCGATCGCGGCCAGGAAGTGACGATCACCCATCGCGGCAAACCTCGCGCCAAGATTGTTCCTATCCGATCTGCTCGTCGTTCGTCGAAGAAAACCGCGCGCGCGCTGCCTCTTTTCGGTATTTGGAAGGACAACCCTAAGACCAAAAACGTTGCGGCTTACGTAGACAGTCTGCGTAGTGGCCGCCACTGATGCTGGTCGACACGGACGTTTTCATCTGGTACATGCGCGGCAATAGCCGTGCTGTTATCGCGCTCGACAAGCTCACGGAAATCCGGCTCTCGGTAGTGAGTTACGTCGAGCTCGTGCAGGGAATGCGCAACAAACGCGAGCTGCGGGCTCTGCGCACGACGCTGACGGCGCTCGACGTGCAAATCCTTCAAATCGATGAAGACACTTCCGCCAAGGCGATGTTCTATGTCGAACAGCATTTCCATAGCCATTCGTTGCGCCTTGCTGACGCCCTAATCGCCGCCACGGCCGTCAACCACGGTCGCGCTTTGCTGACGGCCAATACCAAACACTATTCGGTCATCAGCGACCTGGAGTTACATCGGTTTCAGCCGGACTAGAGGATCTGGTCGAAAATCGAAATCTGTTTTTGGAGAAATGGCGTGGGCACTTTGACAATTAAGTTCGATCCGCATGCAGTCGACGCGCTTCACGAACGACGCAGTGTTCTTCGTGCTCGCGGACGGCCGCGAGATCTCAGCGCCCTTGGCGTGGTTCCCCAGACTACGCGATGCTACTGAAGCTCAACGCCGCAACTGGCGATTTATCGGCAGGGGAGTCGGCGTGCACTGGCCGGACCTTGATGAGGACATCGCGGTCAGCACGCTGATGCGGAACGCATAACGACCTGCGCACACGAAGATAAACCTGATCAGATCCGGTGCATTTTTACGATCCGTCATCCTTCCATTGGCGCAGCTTGCTGCGGTCGATCTTCTTTTCCAGATCGCGGCTCTTGAGAAATAGATTGCCCATGGCGAGGACATAACCGAGCACGAGAACGGCCGCTATTCCCAGCGCAATCCATAGGGTTGTGCTCATATCGCTCGCTTAAGCCTGCTTACCAACACTCACGCATTTGCGCCCAGATGTTTTTTCTTACGGTTCGGTCGATGGCTATTGCGATATTGGCTCTGACCCCAATTCGCTGGTAGGTGGCCGCGACGACTCTTAGCGCATCTAAAAATATACGAGTCACCTTTCTCTGGTACGGGCATCCTGCCCCTAGTGCTTATTGCTATAATTCATCCATGAAACAGAAACCACTCATCGAGACCAACCCCTATCTACGTGACCCGGAGAAATTCCGGAAAGCGTTGATTACCAACGTCTCCAGTTCCACCGCCGTTGAAACAGGCGCCTCGGTTGAGTCCATCGCGCGCACGCTGGCCGAGAACCGAAAGGCTGGACCGATTAAGAAGCCGCGAGGCTCCGCTCGATAATCGTCGCGAATAATTGCTCCATTGGTTCGTAGTTCTTGTCCAACCCCGCCTGCGCGCCAGCGGCAGGAACGCGCCCCGGATCGATCGCGTACTTAAACCCGCGACTCATCGGCTGTCCGGCGAAGCAATCCACCACTGCTTTGACAGCGTCGGTTTGGTGGCTTTGGTGTTTGAATTTAAGTTTCATCTCGTTGTAACCGTCTTCGTTCCGGCCGCCGATTGCAGCAGGGGCCAATAGAATTCGCCCAGGGCCGACACTACCTCGCTCAGCACCGGTGCTTTCAAGCCGCTACGTTTCAAGAATGCCAGCCACATTGTCGCTTTGGCGCCGGCGAACTCCTCGCTCAGTCCGGCCGGAATTGCATCGGGTAATTTGGTGCCGCGACGTTCGAACGTGGCACGGATTGCTTGAGGGATCAGCTCGCGGCCGAGCTGCTCATACCGCATCAACACCCACAAATCGAAATAGTCCTTGAGCCGTGAGTTAAATGCCCCCAGCTTCACCAGCGCTTCCAACTTTTCGGCGACGACTGTTTCAAGCGGGTACGCGCGAAGTGTCGGTGCAGGCATGTCCAACAAGGTTGGATAGTGTTGACGAGTGGGCTCGGGCGTTACCGCATCGCCAAAGCCGATATCGCATTGCACAGGGATACGCGCTCGCGCCAATTCCGCTTGCAGGCTCACCCGCACACCGGGATAGCCTGCGTCTTTGCGAATTTCTTCAGCCTTCAGAGAGGCGACATCAAACACTAATCCGTCGTTGTGGTCGATCTTCAGCTCGATCAACTCGAGAAAAATTGTATGCAACAACTTCGTATCGGCGGGACCAAGCCCCAAGAAGTCGGCATCGCGTGTTGGGCGCTGTTCCAGGTCGAACCAGAGTCGGAACAACAATGCGCCCTTAAGAACAAAGTTCTCGACGTGCCTGGATTTCGACAATCGATACAACAGGCGCTCCAGCGCATAGCGCACCAGTATTTGCTCGAAGTCCTCACCGCGCTCCTTCGCCACGTTCGAGAGGCGCTGGCGGACTGATGCAGCAACATTGCCGGGCGCAGCGCTCATGCCACCAGCGCCTCCACGTAAGGACGAATGACGGCCTGTACGCGACACACCTTCGCCATGGCGTCAAGCTCCTCCAGGGTGAAGCGCCGTTCACGCCATCCTTCGCGGAGCGCTTCGAGCGCGATATCGATCCCCACTTGATTGCGAAACTTGAAACAGTCGGCCACCGTCTTGGCGACCGAGTACACGCGTACAGCGCCACCCGGTCTAACTTTAGTTTCGATACCTGCGGTGAACGCCTTGCCGGAAAAATGAACCAGACGCATCGGGGGATAACCGGCCGGTTTGCGCCATGCGCTTTTGGGCAGCGCCAGCCACACTTCGCGGGGGCTTTGAGTGGTGAGCTTATGCAGCAGCAGTGCCGAGAGCAGGCACAGCACGCCCTTGGGATATTGATGTTGCGCGGCCGCCCAGCTATCGGCGTCATCGTGCGCGTCGGCCACTTGGTACCGGCCGCGAGCCACACGAACCAG
>JBGPCS010000034.1:0-11745 GCA_041481875.1 Sulfurifustaceae bacterium | reverse complement strand
GGCTCAAATTCGCCACCTCGCTCGACGACCCGAATAGCCGCTCGCGGATGTATTTCATCGCCGTCGGCACGCCGCCAGGCGACGACGGATCGGCCGATTTGCAATACGTGCTCGCGGTTGCGCGGGACATCGGGCGCGTCATGACCGAATATTGCGTCGTCGTGGACAAGTCGACGGTGCCGGTCGGCACCGCCGAAAAAGTTCGCGCGGCGATTCAAGATCAACTCAAAAAGCGCTCGCTCGATATTTCGTTCGACGTCGTCAGCAATCCCGAATTTCTAAAGGAAGGCGACGCGGTGCAGGACTTCATGCGGCCCGATCGTATCATCGTCGGATCGGACAGCGAGACCGCGCGCGCGGCGCTGCGCGAGCTCTACGGGCCGTTCATGCGCACGCACGAGCGCATTATTGTCATGGGCGTGCGCGACGCGGAGATGACGAAATATGCGGCGAACGCGATGCTGGCGACGAAGATTTCCTTCATGAACGAAATCTCGAATTTGTGCGATCGCCTGAAGGTGGACGTCGAAAACGTGCGCATCGGCATCGGCTCGGACGCGCGTATCGGGTACTCGTTCATCTATCCCGGCGTGGGATATGGCGGCTCGTGCTTCCCCAAGGATGTGCGCGCGTTGATTCACACGGCGAAGGGCGTCGACTTCGATCCGAAGGTGCTGCACGCGGTCGAGTTGCGCAACAAAGCGCAGCAGCAAGTGCTGTTCCAGAAGATTAGCGGCCACTTTAGGCGAGATTTGGCGAAACGCACTCTCGCGCTTTGGGGGTTGGCGTTCAAGCCGGGCACGGACGATATGCGCGAGGCACCCGCCGTCGCGCTGCTCGGCGAGCTGATGGCCGCGGGCGCGAGGGTGAACGCCTACGATCCGGCCGCCATGGGTGTCGCGCGGCGCGATTTGCCGCGCGGCTGGTTCGAATCCGGTCAACTGCGGCTGGTGGAGCACCAGTACGAGACGCTCGCCGGCGCCGATGCGTTGGTTCTGGTCACCGAATGGAAGCCGTTTCGGCATCCGGATTTCACCCGCATGAAATCCGAAATGAAGAGCGCCGTCATATTCGACGGGCGCAACCAGTACGATCCGAAAGCTCTGCGAGAAGCCGGTTTCACGTACTATGGAATAGGGAGATGAAACGATAACCATGAAGCGGGTCATGAAGGCAGTGTTCCCGGTCGCAGGTTTGGGCACGCGATTCCTGCCGGCGACCAAGGCCGCGCCCAAGGAAATCCTCCCGATCGTCGACAAGCCGATCATCCAATACGCAGCGGAGGAAGCGATTGCCGCCGGGATTCTTCAACTCATCTTCGTCACCGGCAAACACAAGCGATCGATCGAAGATCACTTCGACAAGTCGTACGAGCTGGAGAACGAGCTCGAAGCGAAGGGCAAGCACGACCTGCTCGACCGCGTGAGGAACGTCTTACCCGATACCGCGAGTTGCATCTACACGCGTCAAGCGGAAGCGCTCGGATTGGGGCACGCGATTCTGTGCGCTTGGCCGGCAGTGGGCGACGAGGCGTTCGCGGTGATACTCGCCGACGATTTGATTCGCGCGACGCCGACGGTGCTCGAACAAATGGTGGATGTATACCGCCGCCATGGATGTTCGGTCGTCGGCGTGCAGCGGGTCGACAAGGAGGAAACCGGGAGTTACGGCATCGTGGACGCAGAGCCGGCGGGCGAGCGACTTTATCGCGTCAAGGCCATCGTCGAGAAGCCGGACCCGAAGCAGGCGCCGTCGAACCTGGCGGTGGTGGGGCGCTACATCCTCACGCCACGCATCTTTGAGCTGCTGCGCGGTGTCAGAGCGGGCGCGGGCGGCGAGATCCAGTTAACGGACGGCATCGCCGCGTTGTTAACGCACGAACGGGTGCTCGCCTATGAGTTCGAGGGCAAACGTTATGACTGCGGCAGCAAGCTGGGTTATCTGCAGGCGACCGTCGAAATCGCGCTCGATCATCCCGAGCTCGACACGAAGTTTCGATCGTATCTCAAGAGTCTAAAGCTTTAACGCCTGGCTTTCGCCTCCGTCGTCGCGCCGATATAATCGTGCTTCGCTGAATCGCAGGGTCAGCGATGGTCTTCGCGCTCGCGCGGTCAACTTCCAACAGCAGTGCAACCGGAAGATGTCGTTTGCTTGAAACCGATTAGCCCGCAACAAGCCTGGGACGTTCTGCAGAAGGCCGAGCGGCTGTACGCACCGGATGCCGTCGAGGCCGCGCTCGATCGGATGGCGCGTGACATCACGGGGCGCCTCGCGCGCGCGAACCCGCTATTGGTCTGCGTCATGACCGGCGGGGTCGTTCCGTTCGGCAAGCTACTTCCGCGTTTGCAATTTCCGCTTGAGATCGATTACGTGCATGCGACGCGTTACGGCGAAAAGTTGTACGGCGGGGACCTGCATTGGCGCGTCGGCCCATCGCAAGAAGCGCGCGGTCGCGCGGTATTGCTGGTCGACGACATATTGGACGAAGGCGATACGCTTGCCGCCATTGAAAAGCGTTACCGCGCCGAGGGCGCGACGGATGTTTACAAAGCGGTGCTCGTCGTGAAGGACCGCGCGCGCTCCGCCGCTGTACCCGTCGAGTTCAAGGGGCTCGATGTACCGAATCGATACGTGTTCGGATACGGCATGGACTATCAGGGTTATCTGCGCAACGCGCCGGGCATCTACGCGGAGGCCAACGAATGACGGCGGTGGCGATCATCGGTGGAAGCGGCCTCGACAATCTCAACAACTTGCAAGTCACCAGGCGCGAAACCGCGCGCACGCCCTACGGCGAAGCGTCGGGCGCAATGGTGTACGGGCGGTTGAGCGACACGGAAGTCGTATTTCTCCCGCGCCACGGACCGAACCACACGATCCCGCCGCACGAGATCAATTACCGCGCCAACCTCTGGGCGCTGAAGCAGGCCGGAATCAAGCGGATTATCGCGGTGGCGGCAGTGGGCGGGATCGCCGATCGCTTGCGCGCGCCCGATCTCGTGCTTCCCGATCAAATTATCGACTACACCTACGGCCGGGCGCACACGTTTTTCGACGGCACCAAGAATAGCGTCACGCACGTCGACTTTAGCTACCCTTACTGCGCGCAGTTGCGCGGCACGCTGATGGAAGCGGCTCGTCGCGCGGGCATCGCGTTGGCGGAACACGCCACCTACGGCGCGACGCAAGGGCCGAGATTCGAAACCGCGGCGGAGATACTACGCATGGAGCGCGACGGATCGGATATCGTCGGGATGACCGGTATGCCCGAAGCCGCGCTCGCACGCGAGCTCGACCTGCGCTACGCCACCATCGCCGTTGTCGTGAACCGCGCCGCCGGTAAAGAGGAGAAGGCGATTAACCGAACGGAAATAAAAACGTATCTAGAACAAGGGATGGCGAATGTCCGTCGGCTGCTCGAGCACGCCATCCCGCTAGTTGCCGCATAGTCAGCCCGGCGCCGGTGCGACCCGCACCAGCACGCCGAACTTCGGGTGATCGAAGTAGTTCAACTCGTTGCTCTTCACGCGTCGCTGTTCGTTGATGACGTAGCTCGGGAGGCTGTCGGGAATTGGTGCACCGGCGGTTGCGACCGTCCCGGTGCCGTGGGGCTGATACGATACGTTCAACTCCAAGTGCAAGAAGCGGGCGAGATAGAATTTGAGCGTTCCGGCGAGTTCCTTGTCGTCGGTTGCTAATTGCACCGGTGGGCCGTTCGCCTTGGACTCCGCGGACTGAATCCAGCGCTTATGAACCAGTACCCGATAGCGCCCGTCGGCGCGCATGGCGGTGACCGCGGACGAAAACTCCGCCGTCGGCGATAAACTTTCGACCGTTGCGGCGCCGGCGTCGGCCGATCGAGGCGCCTGTGTCCATAGCTCCGATCCTTCGAATTCCGGAAGTTGCATGTCGAAGACCAGCACCTCGACTTCGTAGTTCGCGCTCGGGCTGTTCGGTGCGGTGGAGGCGGCGAACACCAGAGCTATCGCAAACCATCCGAGAAGAACAACGGCCAATCGTCGCATCGGTTTTTCCAATCGCTATCGCTTCGCTATAGTATGTCGTAAGTCGTAGACCAATTCGAGAAAAGAAACGATGACCGTGCGCACCGTTCTGAGGATGGGCGATCCGCTGCTGTATCGCAAAGCCGAACCGGTAACGGCATTCGAGACGCCCGAGCTCGAACGTCTCATCGCCGACATGTTCGACACGATGGCGGCGTACAACGGCGCCGGACTCGCCGCGCCGCAAATCGGCGTGTCGCTGCGGGTTGTGATTTTCGGCGTGCAGGCGAATCCGCGCTACCCGCAAGCCGAGCCGGTGCCGACGACGATTCTCATCAATCCGGTGCTGCAGCCAATCGGCGCGACGATGGAAGAAGGTTGGGAAGGCTGTCTCAGCGTGCCGGGCCTACGCGGGTTGGTAAATCGGTACACGCAATTGCGCTACACCGGCTACGATCAACACGGCGCCCCGATCGATCGCAGCGTTTCCGGCTTTCACGCGCGCGTCGTACAGCACGAATGCGATCACTTGGACGGAATACTCTATCCGATGCGGTTGAAGGATCTGCGCCAGCTGGGTTACGAAGATGTACTGTTTCCCGGGCTTGCACGCTCGTCATCCGGGCTTGCCTCATCGGATGACATGTAACGCCCCGTCGTATGCAGTCATGTAGGATGGGTGGAGCGAAGCGAAATCCATCAAAATATTATTCTGTCGTTCTCGTCGCAGTTCAGCCTTGTGTCCAGGCTACATCGAACGTGCACCGGAGGTGTTCGGGTTCACCGTCGGCCCCGCGGTCGTTGGGGCTAGCGCCGCGATCAATTCGTTCGCCGCCTTAACGCGGCTTTCGGCGTCGGGAAACTCTCCTTGGATGCGCAGCCGGTTCGGCCCATCCAGCCGATAGCGCCGCGGCGCGGATTGCAGTAGTTGTAGCACCGATCCGGAATCGATCGGCGGCTGCTCGATGAACTCGATGCGCACACCTCTCGCGCCGGCGTCGATTTTGCGGATCCCGAGTCGAGCACCGCGTACCTGAAGTTGCGCCGCCTTGAACAAAACTCGAGCGGGCTCCGGGAGAGTGCCGAAGCGGTCGACGATTTCCTCTTGCAGCGCGAGCAATGTCTCCTCGCTTTCGGCGCTCGCGATCCGTTTGTACAGCACCAGACGCAGATGCACGTCCGGCACGTAAGGATCCGGAAACAGCGCGGGCGTGTGCAGGTTCACTTCGGTGCCTCGCGATTCGACGGCGCTCGGTATCGGCTTGCCGCTCTTCAGCGATGCCACCGCACGTTCAAGCAATTCGGAATAGAGCGCGAAGCCGACTTCGTCGATTTCTCCGCTTTGCGCTTCGCCGAGCAAATCGCCGGCCCCGCGGATCTCCAAATCGTGCGAAGCGAGCGCGAATCCCACCCCAAGCTCCTCCAGCGATTCGATGGCCTCCAGGCGTTTGCGCGCGTCGGCGCTGATGGCGTTGCGACCCGGAATCAACAGGTAGGCGTACGCGCGGTGATGCGAGCGGCCGACGCGTCCGCGCAATTGGTGCAGCTGCGCCAAACCGAACTTGTCCGCGCGTTCGATGATGATCGTATTCGCCGTCGGAATGTCGATGCCCGACTCGATAATGGTCGAGCACACGAGAATATTGAACCGGCGCTGGTAGAAGTCGAGCATCACTTGTTCCAATTCACGTTCCGGCATTTGGCCGTGCGCGATATGTATCTCCGCTTCCGGGAGCAACTCCTTCAGCTCCCGCGCGGCGCGTTCGATAGTGCGCACTTCATTGTGCAGGAAATACACTTGTCCGCCGCGCCGAATTTCCCGCAGGCAGGCCTCGCGTATCAACTCGCGGCCGCGTTCCGCCACCAATGTCTTGATCGCCAGGCGCCCTTCGGGCGCGGTGCCGATGATCGTGATATCGCGCAGACCCGCGAGTGCCATGTTGAGCGTGCGCGGGATCGGCGTGGCGGTGAGCGTCAGTATGTCCACCTCGGCGCGCAACCGTTTGAGCCGCTCCTTCTGGCGCACGCCGAAGCGATGTTCCTCATCCAAGATCAGTAGACCGAGGTCGTTGAAGCGCACGTCGTCCTGCAGTAACCGATGCGTCCCGATAACGACGTGGACGTTACCTTGGGCGATGTTCTTTAGAGTTTCCGCCAGTTCCGACTTGCTGCGAAATCGCGACAATAGCTCCACTCGATACGGTGTCCCGGCGAAGCGATCGCGAAAGTTCTGAAAGTGCTGTTGCGCGAGCAGCGTCGTCGGAACCAATACCGCGACCTGCGCGTTTCCGTGAACGGCGAGAAACGCGGCGCGCATCGCAACCTCGGTCTTTCCGAAGCCTACGTCGCCGCAAACCAACCGATCCATCGGCCGCTCGGTTTCCATATCGCGAATAACTTCCTCGATCGCGCGCATCTGATCGGGCGTTTCTTCAAAGGGAAACGTGTCGGCGAACGATTGGTAGACGCCGCCACCGGGCGGAAAAGCTCGACCGCCGCGCGCGGCGCGAAGCGCCTGCACTTCGAGCAGCTCGACCGCGGCGTCGTGTGCCTTCTGCTGCGCGCGCCGTTTCGCCTTCTCCCAAGCGTCACCGCCGAGCGTGTGTAGGGGTGCGTGCTCGGGGTCGGTCCCGGTGTAACGGGTAATCAAATGCAGCGATAGCACGGGTATGTATAGCTTGTCGCCGCCGGCGTATTCGAGACAGAGGAATTCGTTCGGTCCATCGCCGGCGTCGATGGTTTCCAGCCCGCGGTATCGGCCGACGCCGTGTTCCTCGTGCACGACCGCATCGCCCAACTTCAACTCGGCTAGGCTTCGAATGATCGCCGCCGGATCGCGCTCGGTCGGTTTTCGGCGGCGGCGCTGCGCGGCGCGTTCGCCGTACAGTTGCGATTCCGTGACGACGGCAATCGCGGGCGTGCGCAGCGTGAGACCGCGATCGAGGCTTGCGGTCGTCAACGCGAGTTGCATCGAGCCGTCCAAAAAATCGCCCCAGTTCCGGACGTCCTGGGGCGCATGATTTCGCTCGCTCAGCAACGAACGCAATGTTTCGCGTCGTCCCGCCGTCTCGGCCACTATCAGAGTGCGCCCGGTGTAGTTCTCCAAGTGATCAAACAGCGCGCGGTGCGGTACATCCGCGTGGTAGTCGACCGGCAGGTTCGCCGGCGCGGGCGTGCCGTAATCGACAGTCGCGGCGTCCAAAGCACCTTGCTCGGAAGAGAAATCGAGTAGCTCGATGCACGGCCACTTCTCGACGGCGCCGGTGAGCGCCGACGGTTCGAGGAACAACTCCTTCGGAGCGAGCAGTGGACGCTGGATGTCATGACTCAGTTGGTCGTGACGCGTATTGACGTCGCGCAGAAAGTCGCGCGCCGCCTGCTCGACTCCTTCCTCGACCACGCATAGCGCGTTGTTCGGGACATAATCGAACAGCGTCGCCGTCGTGTCGAAAAACAGCGGCAAGTAGAACTCGACACCCGCGGAAGCCAGGCCCTTGCTGACGTCGCGATAGAGCGGCACCTTCTGCGGATCGCCTTCGAAGCGCGCGCGAAACGCTTGGCGAAAGCGCTGGATCGCTTCCTCCGTGAGCGGATACTCGCGCGCCGGGAGGAGCTGCGCGTTGCGCAGCGACTTTCCCGATCGTTGCGTGTCGGGATCGAACTCGCGAATCGATTCGACCGTGTCGCCGAAGAGCTCGACGCGATACGGTTGCCGCGCACCGACCGGGAAGAGGTCGATCAATCCGCCGCGCACCGCGTACTCGCCGGGCTCCATCACTTGCGAGGTCGCGCGATAGCCGCCCGCGGTGAGCTGCTGCCGTAGCGCGTCGATTTGCAGCTGATCGCCCACGCCTAGCATGAAGCTGTGGCCGACCACGTAGTCGCGGGGTGGCAGGCGGTACAAGGCGGTCGACGCCGCGACCAACACGATGCCGCGCGCGAGGTTTGGCAATCGGTATAACGTCTCGAGGCGTTGCGCGATCAGGCCCTGGTGCGGGGAAAACACGTCGTAGGGCAGACATTCGGAGTCCGGAAACACATGGACCGAATCTTGCACACCAGAAGCGTAAAAACGAATTTCATCACCGAGCTGCTCGGCCGTTTCGACGCCGCGCGTGATGACCAGTAGCGGACCGGTGTGTTGAGCGGCGGTCGCCGCGATCGCTAAACCGCGGCCGCTGCCGAGCAGGCGGCTCCAACGTATGGAAAGATCGCGGCGCTGCGGCAACACCGGCTTAAGTGGCGAGGGTGAAAGGGAATTCTTGTCCTCGGCGGAATGCACAAAGCTCATTTGCACAGAAGAGTCGAAGTCGGAAGCTCGCGCATTCTAACGCAGGGAATTGAGGACCGCCCAAGTCCTTAAACACTTGTCACGGCGAGGACTTAGGGGGATAATTTCAAGAAATTTAATAATACTATCCCGTAAGTCGCCCGAGGGTGCGCAAAAACGAACGAGAGGAAGGTGACTTAATGGCTAAGCGTCCGCGCTTCAAACCTGGCGATACGATTTTTTATCCGTCCGCCGGTGTCGGGGTGGTTCAAGCGATCGAAGAGCTGTACGCGAGCGGTGAGTTCACGCCCTGTCTCGTCATCCACATCGCCGAAACGCGAATGACGGTGCGCGTCCCCCAAACGAACGTCGAGAAGTGCGGCATACGACCGCTGCTTACAAACCGCAAACTCAAAGAGTTGTTCAAGATCCTATCATCCAAGAGCCGGCGCCGCGTTACCGGCGGCAACTGGACCGAGCGCTGCAAGGAAATCGAACGCAAGATCAATTCAGGCTCATGCCTGGAGTTGGGTGAAGTCGTGCGCGATCTCATGCGCTGGAAGAAACAGTCCGGTCTTTCGTTCGAAGAGTCGATGCTGCTTGAGCAAGCGAGTGGCTATCTCGCACGCGAGGTGGCCGCCATCGAGGGAATTGCGACCGAGGCGGCAATCGATCGTATTCGTTCTTGTGTCGGCGTGCAGATATAGCTGTCCATTCTCGTTTGGTATTTCGGGTCTTCCGTCGTCGTGTTCACGAATCGTCTGCGCGAATAGCTTCTCGTTCGTCCTGAGCTTGTCGAAGGACGATTAGTGCCCTACATTGGTTCCCTGTTCGGCCGCTTGGCGCTCGACCGGAATGTCCTTCATGAATCCCGAAACCAACATCTGGGCGATCGTCCCCGCCGCCGGCACCGGCGCACGCATGCAGTCCGACATTCCCAAACAGTATTTACCTCTGCTCGGTCGTCCCGTTATCCTCCACACGCTCGAGCGTTTGTGTAGCTATGGGCGCATAGCCGGGGTGTTGGTCGGGATCGCACCGAACGACGCGCGCTGGCAGACCTTACAAACTACCGGCTTGCAGAAACTGCTCGGCACCTTCGCCGGCGGACGAACGCGAGTGCAGACCGTGTTAAATGGTATCGCTGCGCTTGTAAAGCGCGCGCGTGCCGACGACTGGGTAATGGTGCACGACGCGGTGCGCCCTTGCGTGCGCCACGCCGATCTCGACAAGCTGGTAGCGGTGGTGGCGTCGTCACCCGACGGCGCGCTCCTCGCCTTGCCGATTTCCGACACCGTCAAGCGCGCCGACGCGCAGGCAAGAGTCGAGGAAACCGTCTCGCGCGCGGGTTTATGGCGCGCGCACACGCCGCAAATGTTTCGCTTGGCGATGCTACGCGACGCGCTGACCGCCGTCGCCGCGACGAACGAAGATATCACCGACGACAGCGCCGCGGTCGAGCGCCTCGGCGCACGCCCGCGCGTCGTCGAAGGGTTCGCGGATAACATCAAGATCACCCACTCAAGCGATTTGGCCCTGGCGGAAATGTTCTTAAGGCAACAAGCCGGCGTCGTGTCATGATGCGCGTCGGTCAAGGCTTCGACGTTCACGCGCTGGTCGTCGGCCGCGCGCTAATTCTCGGCGGCGTGCGGATTCCGCATAGCAAAGGCTTGCAAGGCCACTCGGATGCCGACGCGCTGATTCACGCGATCTGCGATGCTTGTCTGGGCGCCGCCGGTCTCGGCGACATTGGCCACCATTTCCCCGACACCGACCATCAATATAAGGACATCGATAGCCGCGTGCTGCTCCGTCGCGTGCACGCGACGCTGACCGAACGGGAATGGAAAATCATTAACATCGACGCAACCGTCATTGCCCAAGCCCCCAAGCTCGCGCTCCACATTCCGGCAATGAAAGTCAACATCGCGAACGACCTCAAGATATCCGCGGAGCAAGTGAACATTAAGGCGACAACCACCGAGCACTTGGGCTTCCTCGGGCGGGAGGATGGCATCGCCGCACAAGCGGCGGTGCTGCTGGCCACGGAGTAAAGGCGGCTCACGGCATACTCATCCGGCTGTCATTTCCGCGAAGGCGGGAGTCCGGCCATGCGTTAAGCCACGTGTCAACTCAAATTCATCCTTTGCCAAAACCGTCGCGATCGTCATAGACTGACTCGCGGGTTTTTCCTCTCCTCTCGACGGTTTTGTCTGGCACCCTGGTACAAGGGAAGGATTCCGTTCCATTAATCTAGCGGATGACGACACCATGAAACTCTATTCGTATTGGCGCTCGCAAGCGGCGTTCCGCGTGCGCATTGCACTGCGGTTGAAGGGCCTCGATGCCGATATCGCTACCATCGACATTCTCAAAGGCGATCAATTCGCGCCGGACTATCGCGCGCTCAATGCCGAGATGGTCGTGCCGACGTTGATCGACGGCGACGGCCCGCCGCTCGTGCAGTCGCTTGCGATCCTCGAATATCTCGAGGAGCGCTACCCGCAGCCGTCGCTGTTGCCGAAGGACGCGCGCGCGCGCGTCCATGTTCGGGCGCTCGCCTATGTGTTGGCGGTAGATCATCATCCGTTCGTGGTGCCCAGGGTGCGCAAATATCTCGGCGATCTCGGATTGGACGATCCGACGCGGATGAAGTGGATTCTGCATTGGATGGCGTCGGGCGCGGGTATCGTCGAAGAGCAGCTCGCGCGCGACCCGCGCACCGGAAAGTTCTGCTACGGGGGCGCGCCGACGCTCGCCGATATTTGCCTGGTCGCGCACTTCACCAGTGCGAAGATGGTACCGGGCTTCGACATGGCGCCGTATCCGACCGCGCGACGCATCGTCGATACGTGCATGCAAATCGACGCATTCGCGCAAGCGCATCCGCTCAAGCAGCCGGACGCGCCGAAGGCGAGTTGAAAGAAATCGCTGAGCGTTCGTTTTCGTCGACTCGATGCATATTCGCGCGTACGAACCGTCGGACGAGGCGGTTGTTGTCGCTTTGTGGGAGCGCTGCCGTCTAACGCGTCCCTGGAACGATCCGCGCAAGGATATCGCGCGTAAGGTCCAAGTCGATCCGGAACTCTTTCTGGTGGGCACCATCGACGATAAAGTCGTCGCGTCGGTCATGGCCGGCTACGAAGGGCATCGGGGATCGATAAACTATCTCGCCGTCGATCCACGGTGCCAAAGGTCCGGACTCGGCCGTCAAATCATGAACGCGGCGGAGCGGTTACTGCGCGAGCGCGGATGTCCGAAGATAAATCTGAACGTTCGCGCGGACAATCTGGAAGCCGTGGAGTTTTATCGTGAGCTTGGATATAGCCTCGATGACGTCGTCTCGATGGGCAAGCGGTTGGTAGACGATACGGTCGGAGCCGCGTCGAAACCGGTGTAGGCGGATGAGGTCGGAGGTAGAACCGTGCTGAAGGATAAAATCGTTTGGGTGACCGGTGCCGGCACCGGTAT
>JBGPCS010000033.1:0-11810 GCA_041481875.1 Sulfurifustaceae bacterium | reverse complement strand
GCATTTCTTGTTCGGCCTGCACCCGTGCTTGCTACTTCGCTCCTTATGGCGTGTCCGATGGCGTGCTCGATGCGTCAAACCGCCGTGGAAATGCACGCCGCTCCTCGCTATGCTGGTACGGCGAACAGCGCACGACTTGATTCCTCCGTGATTTTAAAAATGGCCCGTCGAACCATCGTCATCACAAGTGCCGCTGCCGCGCTTATCTGCGGGGCGATGACTGCTGCTGGCGCCGACATGTATCGCTGGGTCGACAAGGACGGCAAGGTGCACTACTCGGAGACGGCACCGCTCGACACACCGGCCGCCGAGAACAAGATCGACGTGAAGACGCCGAGCGCCACCGCCGACGATGCGACGGCTCCCAAGGCCAAGCGCGACCGTGCGGGGAACTGCGTGACGATCAAGTGCACGGCGGACCAGATGGAAGCGGACCGCCTGGCCCGCGAGCGCGAATACGCGCGACGAATCGCCGAGAACGAGCGCGCCGGCGACAAGAAACCCGCGACCGACAGACAGGCGGCCAAAGACCGGGCGCTCGATGAGCACTTGCGCGAAAGCTGCCTAAACGGCGTCTACTACGGCGGCGATTTTAGAGTCGATTGCAACGACATCGACACGTTGCGCGCTCAGTGGAAAAACTATCATGCAGGCCACGGACGCAAGGTCCGTTGAGCCGGCTCCGTTCGCCCTGCCGCCCGCGACGACAGCCGCGTTGTTACACTAGATGTGCAGCGCGCCGCATTTCTGCAGCGCGGATTGGCGAGTACGCTGACGTCTTCCGCGTTCGCATATCTGACACGACTGCGTAAACGCTCTGCGTCTCTCGCGCGCAAACTGGCTGCCTTGGACTCGAATCCACATCGCTCAGCACGACACGCTTGACATCGATAGCTCACAACTATAGTTTCAATCCAGAAGCCATCTGTCATTTCTAACGCGTAGAGCCCCATCGGCTCGGGAGAGGTTTATGCCATACGCAAAAGATCGCCCATATTGCGACGCCGATAGCCACATCATGGAGACGGTGGATTGGCTGGCGCGGTACGCCGATCCGAATATCGTCGATAGGCTGCCCGAGCTTAACCTCAGCAAGTCTGGCACCAAGAGTTTCGACTTCATCCACGATGCGGTCGACAAGCAGAAGGAGCGCGCCAAGCACGGCGCCGCGGTCAACGATGTGGTGCACGGCGTGAAGGGCTGGAATGCGCCGGGCGCATTTGACGCGGCCGAACGCACGCGCGCGCTCGATGACTTGGGCTTCAAGCGTCAATTGGTTTTCTCCACGTTTTCCGCCGGCCAATATCTCAGCCACACGGACTTGGACGTGCGTTACGCCGGTGTGCGGGCACACAATCGCGCGATGGCGGCGTTTTGCAAAGACGACGCGCGCTTGATCGCGGTCGGCCAACTGTCGCTTGCCGATCCGGCGCGCTGTATCGAGGAAATGAAGGAAGGCGTGCGGCTCGGCTGCGGCGCGTTTTGGGTTCCGGGCATGCCGGTCGGCGACAAATCGCCGGGGCATCCGGATTTCGACGGCATCTGGCAAACCTTTTGCGACCTGAATGTGCCGTTCATGTTGCACGTGGGCCCGAATAGCCCGACTAAACTGCCGGCCTATGAAAACAACGCCAAGCCGCGGCCGAAGGATATTACCGGCGCCGAGCAAGGCGAGAATCTACGCGTGCGCGATTTCATGCTGCTCTCGGTTGGGCCGCAGCAATTTCTCACGGCGCTGGTGTTCGACGGCGTGTTCGAGCGCTTTCCCAAATTGCGTGGCGGCGTGATCGAGCTCGGCGCCGGCTGGGTGCCGCAGTTTTTACGTACCCTCGATATGAGCCAGCGGATCTTCAAGCGCACCGACGAAAGTGTCGCGGCGTTGCCGCTCAAGGCGTCGGACTACATTCGGCGCGCCGTGAAGTTCACGCCATTCCCCGGCGAAGATGTCGGCCGGATGATCCGTGACGCCGGCCCCGATCTTTTCTTGTTTTCGAGCGACTACCCACACCCCGAGGGCACCGACGATCCGATCGGACGCTTTGAACGCACGTTCACCGATATTTCGGAAGAAGCCAAGGACAAGTTTTACTACCGAAACTTCCAAAACATGATGGGCGCGGCGTAGGCGCCTGCCCTCTCTCCTTCGACGGGAAATGGAAAGCCATGGCTAGCCAAATGAAAAAGCGCCTCTCCCCGCCCTCTCTCATTGTCGGACGGAAATCGGGCGGCGCCGGAAGACCGAGTAGAGCAACGCCAAGTCGGTCGATGACACCTATCGATATCAACCCCGCTTCCGCCGGCTTCGACACGAAGCGCCTGGAACGGATTACCACGCATCTCAGCAAAAACTACGTCGACACCGGAAAGATCGCCGGGTGTCAAACGTTGGTCACGCGCCGCGGTCATGTCGCTTACCGCAAAGCACTGGGCCTCATGGATCGCGAACGCAACAAGCCGATGCGCGACGATACGATCTTTCGCATTTACTCCATGACCAAGCCGATCACGGCGGTTGCGCTGATGCAGTTGTACGAGCAAGGGATGTTCCAGCTCAACGATCCGGTGCACCGTGTGATTCCAGAGTGGCGCGGCCTCAAGGAGTATGTCAGCGGGGAAGGCGTGACGATGGAGACGCGGCCCGCGCAGAAGCCCATCACGTTTCGGCATCTACTCTCGCACACGGCCGGGCTCACGTACGGCGGTGGCCCGATCCCCGCCGCCAATCTGCATCCGGTCGATCAAGTGTATCGCACACTCAACATCAGCACGCGCGCGAGCGACTCGTTGCATGACTTCGTGCAGAAACTGGCGCGCGCACCGTTGCGCTACACGCCGGGCGAGCGTTGGCAGTACTCGCTGGCGTCGGACGTCTGCGGCTACTTGGTAGAGGCGCTCTCCGGTAAGCCGTTCGATCGCTACTTGCGCGAGCACATCTTCGATCCGCTCGGTATGAAGGACACGTCGTTCGTGCTCGCGCCCGAGAAAGTCGAGCGATTCGCCGCGTGCTACGAACGCGCCGCCGACAAGACTTTAAAGCTGCAAGACGATCCGTTGAAAAGCACTTATGCCAACGCGCAGCCGTTCTTCGCCGGCGGCAGCGGCTTGATCGGCACCACAACCGACTACTACCGCTTCTGCGACATGTTGCGCCGCGGCGGCGAGCTCAACGGCCAACGAATCCTCGGCCCGCGCACGATTGAATTGATGGCGATGAATCACCTGCCGGGCGGGCGCGATCTGACACAGTTGGCGCTCGGCGCTTTCGCGGAAACCGCGTACGAAGGTACCGGCTTTGGACTGGGATTGGCCTCAACGATAAATCAAGTTGCTACCGGCGGTTTCGGCGCGGGCGATTATTACTGGGGCGGCTTCGCCTCCACCATCTTCTGGGTCGACCCGAAGGAAGATCTGATCGTGGTGTTCATGACACAACTGATTCCGTCCGCTACCTTCAACTTCCGCGGCCAACTCAAGAGCATTATCTATTCGGCGATTGTCGACTAGCCGTGTCGAACACCGCTGAGCCGGGAAAGCAAACGTTGTCAGAGAACCGCTCGACAACAGACACCGCGGAGGCGGCGGATTCCGCCGAGACTTCGGCGCCGCCGACGACCTGCTCTAGCCGGGGCGTGCCTGGTTAATGTCGTCGGTCGTTTGCCGCACCACCGAGGGGTTTCCGCCCGTCCAAGATGAAACTTGCTGAATGAGCCAAGCCTTTTCCTGCGAGGTCAGCCCCAGGTTTCTCAAAGTAGAAACGTAGGAGGTCGGATCGGGATTGGTCCTTGCGCTCATCATGTAAGTCCTCGTCCCATGCCACACCGCGTTCATGTCTGCCATCGCCAAATCTCCGTCGCATCCCGCCCGTTGTTGAAACGTGCACGTCCGGCTCGATAGATCGCGCGCTTCGTTCTCCGGAAGATCGCGCCGCTACTACGTGCCCGGTTGCACGCCGGTGCCCTTGCAGTTCTGACAAGGGAACCAACCCTTGTCCGGTTGCCCGTTGCAACCAGGACAAGTCTTCCTGGTGCCACCCTCGACCACCTGAGCGGTTCCCTGACAACGATCGCACATGAATTTCCCTTGACCTCGGCATGTTTTACAAGCGGCCATCGCTTTCTCCTTTCAAGAAGTCGTTCATCGTGGGTCGGTCTATCGAACGCATCCAGTTGCACTTACCAAGAATGGTCGCCACAACTGTGTTGACCATTTTGATGATTGAACGTATTCGCGCACGGCGAACCGCATTTGGGACAAACGGCGCTGCAAGCGCTCAGAATCGCGTGGGTGATTCGATGGACGATGGCGGCTAGCGTGCTCATGGCGTCTCCTCCGTTGAGAACAATCCATCTGCAATTGTAGCCGACTAAAAGCGGCTTCGACGCGTTCGCTTCTTGCGCCCCGATCGCTGTTTCGTCGACTCGTTCAGCAGATGTCGCCGGGTTACGAATGCCGACGCCCCGACCGGTCCGCGGCTTGTTGACCGTTGCCGGCGCCTACGACGTGCGCCGGCAGATCGAAGGCGAGAGCGCGTGCGGGCCGGTCAAACGGCAAGAGTTGGGAAGCATGGTCGTGTCGCTCGGCAAAATCGACCGCGCGAAATCCTCGCTGCGAGCAGTGCCGACGGCAGCCAACACCGTTACCGTGAGCGTCAAGCCGATCGATCGATCCGGCAACCTGCTCGGTCCGGGCGCGAGCCGTTCGATCAGCGTGTCGATCGAAGGGTTCGAACGCGTCGGACCGCTGATCGACCGTCTAGACGGAAGCTATGTGCAGACCTTCAAGGGTAGCGCGCGCGGCGCGGCTGAAGCGAAGCTAACCGTTGGCAGCGAAACGTGGTCGCAGCGTATCGGCGTCGGTACCAAAGCCGGCAAGTAGCCGACCGGGGCGAGATGCACGCGGTGCCGCAAAACCATCGGTGCGAATCGCGGTGGGATTCGCGGAACGTGGCGGTGCGCGTGCGCGCCGAGTCTACGCGCCACGTCGCGCGCCAACCGAAACCGCGGCCGGCGCTAAGACTCGGATCTCCCAGACGGAGCGCGGCTACGCAGTTCATGTCTCGGTTTACCGCTAATTTCACAGTTGCTTCATCACGTTACCGCCAGTGTCCCTTTGGCCCCGTGAACTTAGGCTAGTCTTTGTTGCTAGGCCGGAAACCGTACGGGAGGGCTGTATTCGGGATCCGCTGCCCACGAACACGAAACACCGGGATGTGTTGAGCGAACACTCAGAAGGGTGCAAACGAACCGCCGGTTTACCAGGATTAAGAAGGAGCAAGACAGAGCAATCTAGCAACGAAATGCATACGTTCCGCGGCAATAAATGGAGAACATAGAAAATGGAGGACATTGAATAAGGTCTCGCGGGACGCAGCTCAGGGGAGAAGGGGACATGTTCAAACTACGGCCGTACTTGTTGATGACGAGCCTCGTCAGCGTGCTCGCCGTCATCGCGGGCCTACTTTACTTTTATCGTTACATCGCGTTTCAGTCGCTGCAAGACAACGAGAAGCGCGCGAGCGTCGCGCTTACGCAAACGTTCGCCAACGATATCTGGCCGCGTTACGAGACGTTCATTGCCGAAAGCAGTGCGATTGCGCCCGACCAGCTTTCGAGCCGTGCGGAAATCTCGCGATTGCGCGCCGACATACTGCGGCTTGTGAAGGGACTGCACGTCGTCAAGGTAAAACTCTACAACCTCGACGGCGTCACCGTGTTTTCCAGCGTCGCAAAGGAAATCGGGACAAATAAGAGCGACAACGCCGGGTTTCGGAGCGCACGCGCCGGCGAAACGGTCAGCGACATCACCTTCCGCGAGAAATTCGACGCCTTCGAACAGACGATCGCGGACCGCAATCTGGTCTATTCGTATATCCCGGTGCGCAAAGACGAGAACGCCGGGGTCGACGGGGTGGTCGAGGTTTACTCCGACGTAAGCGAGCTCGTCGCCAACCTCAACCGCACGCAGTGGCAAATCGCCGCCGCCGTGCTCGGGAGTCTGTCGCTGCTCTATCTCGTCTTATATTTCGCCGTCGGCCGCGCGGACAAGATCATCAGCGCCCAGAGCCGGGACGAGCGCAACGCCAGTCGCGAAAAGTTGCAGCATCAAGCCACGCACGACTCAACGACCGGCCTGCCGAACCGTGCGCTCTTCATCGATCTGCTCGACCAGGCGGTGGCCCGCGCGAAACGCAGCGGGCAACGTTTTGCCGTTTTGATCCTGGACATCGACAACTTCAAAGACCTAAACGATGCCCTCGGCCATTCGGTCGGGGACCGCTTGCTGCGAGAAATCGGCAAGCGAATCAAGGAACGCGTGAGCGATGCCGACATTATCGCGCGCGTGGGCGCAGACGAGTTCGGCGCCCTCTTGATCCGCGCTACCGACGCGACCTTCGCCGCCGGCGTCGCGCGCAGCCTGTGCGAATACTTGGCGGCACGGCGCTACAAGCTCGGCCAGCAGCACTTCGCGATTACCGCGAGTGTGGGCATCGGCGTCTATCCGCGCGATGGGAGAAGCGCGCCCGAACTTCTAACGAACGCCGAGGCAGCCATGTACCACGCGAAAAAGATGGGCCGCAACAACTGGCAGTTTTATCATCGAGACATGAACGCACAAGCGTCCACTACCCTGTCACTCGAGGGGGGCCTACGCGAAGCGATGGAGCACGACGCGCTTTTCCTGCACTACCAACCGTTCTTCGACATGGCGTCCGGCCACCTAGTGGGGGCCGAAGCGCTCGTGCGTTGGACTCACCCCGAAATGGGACCGATCGCGCCGGGGCGCTTCCTTCCTATCGCCGAAGAACGCGGTCTGTTGGTATCGATCGGTGACTGGGTGCTACGCGAAGCGTGCCGGCAAAATCGCGCGTGGCATGACGTCGGCTTCCCGCGTCTTCCGATCGCGGTCAACATTGCCGCAACGCAACTGCGGCAGAACGATTTCGTGCAAAAGGTGAAGCGCATGCTCGGAGAATCCGGACTCGACCCGTCGTACCTTGAGCTGGAGATTGCCGAGGCGACCATCGCGCATGCGACCGACGCGATCGTTGTAAAACTGCGCGACCTGAAAACATTGGGCGTCAAGCTCACGATCGATAACTTCGGCACCGGCTACTCGAATCCGGGATATCTGAAGCAGTTTCCCCTCGATCGGCTGAAGCTCGATCGTACATTCGTGCACGGCCTACCGGCCAATCAAGAAAACGCGATCGTCTCGAACGCCGTACTCGACATGGCGAGAGCGCTGCAGCTGAAAGTGACGGCCGAGGGCGTGGAGTCGAAAGCGCAGTTGGATTTCTTGTCTTCGCGTCGATGCGCCGAAGCCCAAGGCTATTACTTCAGCCATCCGCTTCCGGCCGTGGACTTTGCCAAGCTCATCATGGGGTCGGCCTCATCCACGTTCACCGTCGCCGCGCGCGCTTCCTGACGGCATACCGAACCTTCTCGTTGATCAGTGACGCGGCGCCGGGGCACGGCGCGAACTTGGGGCCGACCAAAATATAAGCTAGGCCTGGCTCTCTAATCCTTTCCTTAATCGGTTCTCAAGGGAGCCAGTGGGTTGCGATTTACTTCGCCGACGCTTTGCGAATCCGGCGAAAATAAACAAAAAGTACGCCGATCGCTATCGCGGCCGAAACCATCAACAATTCGCTCAGGCCGCTTCCACCGTCCGGTGAAATTCCAAATATGTCTTCGATGAAGTGCATCATGGCCTCCTTGGTTGGCAGCTCGGTCCATTGCGGGCAGACTTGTGCGGCGATGCGCAGCCGCGTCTGCGCGAAGCGCCGGCTAACCACTCACCGGTAGCAATCTGAGGCGACTGAGCCTACGTGCAGCCGCTGTCGCAAGTCAAGTTGGCGTGCGGGGTTGCCGCGGTCCATCAAGTGACGCCATGCACATAAACCGGCGAGCGCGATAACAGGGCCTTTCTTGTTTCGGGTACTCTTCCTATAATCGGCGCGACCCAAGTCCTCGCTGATAAGCACGAGCCGCTACATATAATCTCGAGTACGGATTGCTGAGCACTTGGCAGGGAGGCGCAGATGTCCCGTCGTGGTAAAACCGTCAATTCATTCACTCGCGCAGAGAGGTGTGCGGTGATGCGTGCGGCTTCGCGGCCCTGCGGACGCTCCAGGAGGCAACGATGAAGGAGCTGAAGGCGTTGCTGTCTCTCATCCTCGCAATCCTCCAGACGGTTCTGTACCAGTGGATCGTTCGCCTCGCCGAGCTATGTCGCGACCTGCGGGAACGTTGTCGGATCTGGCACCGGAACCAGCGCTTGCCTGTGCGCCTGCGACGCACCGCCACCCAACCGTGCGTTCGCATCAGCGATCCGGCTTACAAGCGGCCCGATCCGATGATCTACTCCCAGTTCTACCTGATGAAGCAGGGCGTAGCTGTCACGTGGGACAACCCCGACGTCGAAATCTACAAGGGATCCGTGTTCGTCCCATCGCACGCACTGGAACCGGATACCGATTACCAAATCGTCGCGCGCATATGGAACACCTCCACGGAAGCGCCCGCTGTCGGTTTACCCGTTCAGTTCTCTTACCTGAGTTTTGGTGCCGGGACGCAGTCGCACTTCATCGGTCAGACGCACGTCAACCTCGGTGTAAAGGGCGGTCCGAATCACCCCGCTTTCGCCAAGGTACCCTGGAGAACGCCGGCGCAAGCCGGCCACTATTGCGTGCAGGTCGCGTTCCAGTGGATGGATGATTTAAACCCGAACAATAATCTCGGCCAGGAAAATACCAACGTCGGGAAGGCGCATTCACCGGCCACGTTCGAGTTTCAATTGCGAAACGACACGCGGCGCCGCCAGACCTACCGCTTCGACGTCGACACCTACGCGATATCTGCGCTGGGTCCGTGCCCCCCGCGCCCGGTGCCGAAACAACCGCCGCCACCCCGACAGGAGCCAGGAACCATCAACGTCGTTCCACCGGCGCACGACCGCCGCAACTATCCGGTTCCGCAAGGCTGGATCGTGAAGCTCGAGCCCTCGCAGCCGGTTCTCGATGTCGCCGAGGAGATCACCGTTCGGGTTGTCATCACGCCTCCCCAATCTTTCACCGGGCGTCAGCCTTTCAACGTACACGCGTTTCACGGTCAGGGTCTGGCGGGCGGCGTCACCCTGTTCGTGGAACGTCCATAGGCAGGGCGGCGCCATGGCATACCGTCAATTCACTCAATGCACTTCCATCAACAACTACAAGGGCGCCGTGGTCGCGCAGGCGATCATCGCGGCCGCGATCGGCGCGATTCCGCTCATCTTTGGCCTAATCTTTGGCGCTCTTGCGCTGGGACCCGGCGTTCTCGCGGCGCTGATGATTCCGTTGCTCGCGATCATCGCCTACTGCCGCTGGTGGCTCTACGACCGCCTCATCTGTCTCGGGGGCGATGTGTGTGCGGTCGGCCGGCTTCTGGGGGTTGAGCCGCCGGAGGATAAATCGGGTCTAGACGCCTTCGACACCGACTACAGCATTAATCTGCTGCTTGCGCCGCATGCTATCGGCGATACGCAACAACCGATCGAAAGCGACGGGATCCAGGGCAACCTCATCAAGAACCAACCGGACATCGTCAATGCAGGCCTCGACTTCCAAGGTGAGACCTCGCAGGTACATTCGAGCGATCCCAAATCCGCCGTGCTTCATTGCGAATTCGAAGGCGGAGGCGTTTACAAGTTGCTCATCGCTTGTCTGGCGGCGCTCGGTTACACCGCGGTCGCTCTCGTAGCCGCCACGATCATCTGTGCAATCCCGGTGATCGGCTGGATCGCTTGTCTGATCATTTCATTGATTTTTGCCGCGATCACCGCCGCGATCGTCGGCATGGGCATGGCGAATGCGCTGGACGATAAAGGGAATCCAAATGATGTGAACGCGAACCTCGGAAACTTAGAGCAGGGGAAGGACCTGCTGGTGGTGAAGGGCACGTGGGTCTATGACAGTGCGCACGAAGGTTGGAACGAAATCCACCCGATCAAGCACTGCCAGCGAATCGGAACCTGGGCGGACTCGTGGGACGCGGCGTTCGACGGCATAAAAAACCTGGTGCCGCCCAATACAACCGTTGATGCGAAAACCTACGTCAAGTTCTGGTGCGACGCGATCGCGGCGGCGGACTCTCCGCAAACTCACACGAATCAGGCCAAGCCCGAAAACCATTGGGAGATCCATCCGGAAGTCGATGGCTGCGAACCCGAAAGCGACGGCGGCGGAGATAACGTGCCGAAGTAGCTCGCTCGACGCGTTCTCGATACCGCTCGGTAGTCGGACCGAGCGCTGCCGGCCCTGCTTGGCGCATCGGAAACTCATAGTAAACGGCTCGGTTAACGGCTCGCCGCCGGAACCACGCGCAACACGCGCCCGTCGCGATTGTCCGTCACGAGATAAACCATTCCGTCCGGTCCTTGCCGCACGTCGCGGATACGCTCGTTCAGCTCGCCGAGGTAACGTTCTTCGCGCGCGACCTTACCGTCCTTCATCGTGAGCCGCACCAGCGCACCGGGAGTAAGTGAACCGATAAGAATGCTCCCTTTCCAATCGGGAAATGCGTCACCGGTGTAGAAGGCCATGCCCGAAGGCGCGATCACGGGGTCCCAATAGTAGACCGGCTGTTCCATACCCGCCTTCGCCGTGCCTTCGCCGATCTTCGCGCCGGAATAATCGACGCCGTACGTAATCACCGGCCAGCCGTAGTTCTTGCCTGCCTCCGGATGGTTCAGCTCATCACCGCCGCGCGCGCCGTGCTCCACCGTCCAGAGTTGTCCGGTTCGGGGATCGAGCGCGGCGGCTTGCACGTTGCGATGCCCGTACGACCAGATCTCCGGCCGCGCATCGCCACGGCCGACGAAGGGGTTGTCGCGCGGCAGCGAACCGTCGGAGTTGATACGAATAATCTTGCCGAAACCGACCGACAGATCTTGCGCTTGCTCGCGATAGCTGTAGCGGTCGCCCTGCGTGATGAAGAGCGTGCCGTCGCGCGCAAACGCGAGACGCGAGCCAAAATGCGCAGCGCCTTCCACCTTTGGTTGTTGACGGTAAATCACCTGCACGCCTTCCAGCCGGTCTTCCCGCAGCCGTCCGCGGGCGACCGCCGTTCCGGCGCCCCCGGGGCCGGGCTCGGCGTACGAAAAGTAAACCAACCCGTTCGCGGCGAAGCGCGGATCGAGCGCGACATCGAGCAATCCGCCTTGCCCGCGCGCGAAAACTTCCGGCACGCGGGCGAGCGGCTCGGAGACACGACCGTTCGTTGTCACGATACGCAATCGCCCCGGGCGCTCGCTAACCAGCATGCGCCCGTCCGGCAGGAACGCGAGCGCCCACGGATGTTCGAGCCCGCGCGCCACCGTTTCGACGCGCACTACCCCGGTGATCGACAACGGTGTCGGCGAACGCGGCGCCTGCTCCTGCGAGAGCGCCAACACCGACACGCCGGCCAGTAGGCCCGACCCCACAGCGACGCTCCAGACTTTCCGCGACACGTTCACCTCCCGAACGATCGCCATCCGCATCGGACGCGCGTCGTCGTTCCATCGCTACCGGACAAACCGATAGGCGTGTAGTCGGTGTGATTCAGACAAGCACTTACTTCTCGTAAGACGCAGCCATTCTAACGGATGTGCGCGGCGAAACTACGCATCGCACCCGCCGCGGTCGCGCGCTTTCCGCCGTTGCACGCTAAGGAACCTCTGATTAAGTGAACATTCACCGCAAAGGCGCAAAGGACGCGAAGAAAAACATGAGATTTTTATCGAGAAAACCCTTTGCGCCCTCTGCGCCTTTGCGGTGAGAAATAGTTTTG
>JBGPCS010000032.1:0-11840 GCA_041481875.1 Sulfurifustaceae bacterium | reverse complement strand
CGACGATCGTGCCGTCGCTGTCGGTGCCGCTGCCGGTCAGCGTGACGCCGGTGTTCTCATCGACCGTTTGAGCGGCGCCGGTGTTCGCGGTCGGCAACGCGTTCGCTATGTTGTTGCGGATCTTCACGTTGACGCTCGCCGTTCCGGTCGCGCCTTGGTTATCGGTAACGGTTAATTGGAACGTCAACGTCGACGCGCCGCCGACTTGCGGCGTGGTGAACGTCGCAGTCGTCGTATTGGCGCCGGCAAGCGTTACGGCGCGCCCGGCGGTTTGCGTCCACTGATACGTCGCGATGGTCCCGTCGGTATCCGTGCCGCTGCCGCGCAGCGTGACGAGCACGTTTTCATCGACGGTCTGATCCGCGCCGGCGTTCGCAGTCGGCGCCTGATTGACGTGGTGCACCGTAACATTGGTCGTCGCACTGCCGCTCGCGCCTTGATTGTCGACGACGGTGAGCTGGAACGTGAGCACGGTATCGGTCGCGACTTGCGGCGCGGTGAACGTCGCCGTGGCCGTATTGGCGCCGGTGAGCGACACGCCCGGTCCGTTCAACTGCACCCATGCAAACGATGCGATCGTGCCGTCGGGATCGGTGCCGCTGCCGGCCAGCGTAACCGTCGCGCCGGAGTTCACCGATTGATCTCCCCCGGCATTCGCGGTCGGCGACTGGTTGCGCTTGCGTACCGTGACATTCGTCGTGGCGCTGCCGCTCCCGCCGTCGTTGTCGACGACGGTGAGGCGGAATGTCAGCACCGTGTCTGCCGTCACGGGCGGCGCAGTGAAGATCGCCGTGCTGCTGTTGGCGCCGGTCAGCGTCACCGTCGGCCCGGAAACTTGCGACCACGTGAAGCTCACAACAGTTCCATCCGGATCGGAACCGCTGCCGCTCAAGGTGACGGTATCGCCCTCGATCACGGTTTGATTCGCGCCGGCGTTCGCGACCGGCGCTTGGTTCACGTTGCGCACCGTGACGTTCGTGGTCGCCGATCCCGGCGCGCCGAGATTGTCCGTCACGGTAAGGCGGAAGGTCAGCACCGTGTCCGCCGTCACCGACGGCGCGAGAAACGACGCCGATGCGGTCGCGGCGTTCGTCAGCGTGACCGCCGGACCCGCAGTCTGAACCCACTGGTAAGACGCGATCGTGCCGTCGGGATCGACGCCGCTGCCGGTGAGCGTCACGGACGCGCCTTCATTGACGCTTTGATCGGCGCCGGCATTCGCTACCGGCGGTTGATTGGGCGGCTTCGGCTTGACGGTGACGGTCGTGACAGCGGTTCCGGTGGCGCCGCGATCATCCGTGACGGTGAGTTGGAAACCGAAGGCGGTTTGTGTCGTGACCGTCGGCGCGGTGAAGGTCGCTGTCGCGGCGTTCGGCGTGTTGAGCGTCGCCGCCGGGCCGGCGATCTGCGTCCACGCATAACTCACGACCGTTCCGTCGGCGTCGGTGCCACTGCCGGCGAGCGTTACGCTTTGGCCGGAAGTAACCGTCTGATCGGCGCCGGCGTTCGCCACCGGCGGTTGGTTCGGCCGCGCGCGTACCACGACATTCATGTCGTCGGTTCCGGTCGCGCCTTGATTGTCGGTCGCAGTCAATTGGAACGTGAGGCTCGTACCCGCGATCGGCGCCGGGGCGGTGAAGCTGGTGCTCGCCGTGTTCGCGTTCGCCAACGTGACGGTCGGACCTGCGGTCTGAGTCCAACGATACGCGACGACGCTGCCGTCGCTGTCGGTCGCGCTGCCGGTTAGGATCACATTCGATCCGCCGTCGACCGTTTGATCCGGTCCGGCGTTCGCGATCGGCGCGTTGTTGCTCGGACAACCGATGGTGCTGTTGCGGTTGACGAGCGATACATCGGCGCCTTTCACGCCGTTGTAGTCCGGATCGGCGCTGACGGCTTTGCCGGTGATGATTTGGTACGCAACGTCACCATCGTTGACGCAATCCGGTAGACCGGTGACGGTGATCGTCTTCGGCACGTTCCAATTAGCGGCGGTGAAGACGACTTGCGCCGGATCGACACGCGCCTCGCCGGCATGCGTGCTGGTCAGGCCGATGGCGACTTCGGCTTTCGGCGAGAGTGTCAGGCGAATCGTGAACGTCGCGGAACCGCCGTTCTCATCCGTTTGCAATCCGGACGTCGGCGTCACGGTGATGCCGCCGCGCGGCTCGGCCACGGGAATGACGATCGCGCCCGGCGCGTACACGGTGGTCGAGCCCGCGCGGTTGGTCGCGATGGCGTATATATAGTATGTCCCCGGCGGGAACGTCGAGAGATTCCATAGATACGAACCGGTCGTCGACGACGAATCCTGCGGCAAATCGGCGACGATGAGCGTGCCGTCCGCGCCCTTGTTATCGGTGTCGCGGTAGAGCGAAATCGTCGCGTTGTGCTCGGGATCGTTGATCTCCCACGCGATCGTTGCGGTCGCGCCGCTCGCCGGCACGATGCTCGCCGGCGCGGTGAGCGTCAGCGTCGCGCGTGTCGGCGTCGAGCTGCCGGTGCGCACGAGGAAGTTCGCGACAGGGCTATAGGCGCTCACGCCACCGCGCAAATCTTCCGCGCGCGCGCGCCAGTAGTAGCGCGTGTCGTCGGTCAGCAGCGGATCGACCAGCCAGGCGACGCCATTCGTCAGACGCTCGCCGACGCGATTGGTCAGGCCGGCGTCGCTGTAAATCTGGAAGCGATACGCGATCGCGTCGCCTTCCGGATCGACGGACGGATTGACTTCGAGCAGCGGCGTGCGCGTCGTCTGCCACGAGCCGTCGCCCGGGTTCTTCAGCGTCGGCACCGACGGCGCGTCGTTCGCCTGATCGACGAAGAAATCGCCGTACACCCACGGACTGTCGGTGAGACCATCGGAACTCTTCGTGCGCCAAAAGTAGCGCGCGTTCTCGGCGAGACCGGTCACGGTGAAACTCGTGACGCTCGTTCCTTCCGGCCGCGGACCGGAACGCACGATATCGGCGCTGGCAAAGCTGGCGGATCGATCGAGCTCGAAGAAGTACGTGAGCGTCGCTCCCTCGGGCTTGGTGCTGTTCGTCACTGTGAGATTGACGCTCGCGGTAGTCACGACACCGCCGGCCGGTGGCGCTGCGAGTGTGGGCGCGCCCGGCGCGGGTTTCGTGATGTCGACCAGGAAATTTCCAACCGCGGACACGCTGCTTGCGCCGTGCGGATCGGTCGCCTTCGCGCGCCAGAAGTACAGCGTGGTGTTCGCCAGCACCGGTGTGACGACCCAGCTCGTCGTGCCGTTCGTTCCCGCCGGCACGTTGGCGATCTGCGCGACGCGCTGCGCCAGCGCGCTGTCGCTGAAAACTTCGAAGCCATAAGTAACGACGTCACCGTCCGGATCGGTCGTGTTCGACACCGTCAGCGTCGGCGCCGTCGTCGCGACGGTCGTTCCGTTCGCCGGGCTCGCGAGCGCGACCGGATTCGGCGCATCGTTCGCGGTGTTGACGAAAAAGCGCGCGGTCGCCCACGGGCTAAACGACGTACCGTCCGACGCGCGCACGCGCCAATAGTAATTCGTGTTGTCGGCGAGATCGTTCGGCACTTGCCAGCTCGCGCCCGTCGGCGTGCGGCTGATCGCCGGACTCTGCGCCACGAGCTGAACGAATTGCGCGTCGCTATACAGCTCGAAGCGGTAACTGGTCGCGGTGTCGAGCGGATTCTCCAACGCGGCAACGCTGAGCGTCGGCTTCAGCACACCGACGTCGGTCGCCACACCGGGCGCCGCGACGATCGGCGTATCCGGCCCACCCGCGGCGATCGGCCCGGTCACCGTGATCACCGGCGTCGCAGTCGCACTCAATGTGCCGTCCGACGCTTTGAACGTGATCGGATAACGCCCGGCTTGGCCGGTCGCCGGCGTCCAATCGAAAATCGCGCGCGCGACGTTGTTGGCCGGTGCTTGCAGCGTGAAACTCGCACCCGCGGGCAAGATCGATGACACCGACAGCGTCGGCAATGTTCCGTCCGGATCGCTCGATTCAACCAGGAACGACACCTGCCTGCCTTCCGGCACCGTGCGATCGGGAATGAACTGAATCACCGGCGGCCGCGGCGTCGCCGCGAGATTCGTCAACGCGACGTTGTAGATACCCGTGGTGTTAGCGTCGAAGATATTGAAGAAATAACTGAGCGACTTGTTCGCGTTGCGTTTCTTCGAGAGCCACACATTCTCCGGCGCGATCTGCTTGCCGTCCGAACGCGTCACGCGTCCCATCGCCTTCGTGCCGCTGAAGGGGTCGGGCAACTGCACGTACATCACGCCCGCCGTGGCCGGCGTCGTGAGTATATAGAGCGCTTCGCCGCCGGAACCGGTACCCGTCGCGCTCAGCGCCGAGCTGCCCGACTGATCGGTGACGACGGTGTCGAGACCGGAGGACTCGTAGACGCGCAACGTCGTGCCATCGAGCGCCAAGAAGTCGCGAATGTTGTCGCGTCCCGGTAGGTCGACTTTGACGTCGCGGATCAAGAGATGCGCGTTAGTCGCCTGGATGAGCGAGGTCACCGCGCCGCCAAGCTCGTCGGCGTGCGAGAAGCTCGCCGAGAACTCGATGAATTTCCCCATCAACGTCGACGTCATGAGCCAGCGGCCGTTCGACGCCCCGTTCGCCGGAATGTCGCCGAACGGAATGAGCAGACTCGGGCTCGTCGGCTGGTCGTTCAGGAAGCTCACGATAATTTTGAACCCGATGAGCAACCCCTGATTGTTCTCGACGATCTTCGGCTGCGCCGAGTCGATCTTGACGTTCTTCGCCGTCGCCGCACCGCTATTCTTCACGCGCACGCCGAGCGTGTACGGTTCGATCGGCTCGATCTGCGGCGTCAGCGGATCGTCGCCGAAGACGTCTTGGGTGAGGAAATAATCGAGCGTGAGGAGCGGCGTCGGCTTCACATAGATGAAGTCCGGCGTAACAGTCACCGACTCCGCTTTACCACCGACGCTATACTTCAGCGTCGCGCCGATGAAGTACAGCTTGCCCGTTGGAACTGTCCCGCCCGCGCCGGGGGCGGGGACAATGAGCCAATGAATCTCCGCCACCGTCTTCGGCGCGATGCTACCGGTACCGGTAACGTTGTTGATTCCGTCGGTCCGATCGAGGCGGATGAAAAACCGCGCCGTAGTATCGTTCGGATCGGACGTCGCACGGACAGAATTCCCCGCGTCGTCTTTGAAGGTGACGGTGATGTCGACGTTGTCGAGCGAGTTGGTGTCGAGGCCGTTCGTGATCTTCATCATCGCGTCGAACGCCTGGCGTTCGAGCGTGAGTTCCTGCTGGATTTCGATTTTGACTTGGGCGCAGACGGTGTCGGCGGCGCGAAGCGACGCGATGAAAAACAAGCAAACAATGGCTCCGAGCACGGCGCGGGCAAAGGCCCAGCCGGGGGCGACCCTGGCGTTGCCAGGATTGTTTGCGTTAGTCATTGCTCCTCCGCTATTTGCGTTTAACGCAAATTGACTTATGCCGCAGCAAGCCCGAGGCCGAGCGCCGGCACCGCCGATCTAACCCATCCGATCCAAATGATCATTTTTTCTCCCCAGTTCTAGTCAGGAACTTTTGAACCGACACAAGAGCCGATCGATCTAAGTCGAAATTTCCGAGCGGATTGATATCGTTCACCGGACAAACAATCCGATCGTCGTTCAGCTGCGCATCTCGCATATTTTCGACCCGCATAAAATCTACTTCGGTAACGACGGCCAGATTTCGCTCATGTACCCGAAGCGGAACTAGGGCTCGGCTGATTACCCACCAATAGCCGTTATCAGTGCGCTTGAAAAGAATTAGCGCCCCCTTCGCTCGTAACACGTGTTGAGCGTCGATGATTCGAACGTGCAATTCCGAAAATCCACCGATATCGGGTACTTGATTAAAAGGTTTGCTGCGCAACAGGGTTTGGCGAAAACGGCGAATATCCACGTTCTCCGCCAGCAACTTGTCTATCGCTTCCTTCGAACCGCGCGTTTTCATGAATTCGCCTTCTTGTGACGGCCAATCCGCGGCACCCTCGTGCGCCGGATCTTCAGAGTCGAACGCAATGCCGAGCGTAGATGCGATGTCGGCTCTCAATGCATCGCGCATCTTTTCATACCGAATACTCGTCCCTATCAACAATGCAAATGCGATTCTCTCTTTGTCGTACCTCAAAATTTTCTGACTGAAATGTTTCTGGACCGGAGTTGCGCTCTCTCCGTCCACCCAAGGCAGGCGTCCGTAGTAACAACCGCCCCACGAGTTGCTCGTCCAAAACGCGGACCAAAGCGCGAACCCAACGGTGATGATTCCGTTTCGCATTTGTCACTGGCCGCCCGACTTGTCCTTACAACAGATATCGAAAAAGCACGCGCACTTGCAGTTACTCACAAACGCCGCGGTCGCGGCCACCGACACGGCGATTGCCCCTGCGGCTTCAGCAGGCGTCGGTATCAAGTCGTGCACTTCGTGCATGAGATGCATGTGTCCGTCGTATTCTTGAAATCCTTTGTGGCCGCCAGCAAAGGCATCCTGCAGCGAATGCATCGCATTTCCAAGTCCGCGCGGAGTGCATTTTTTCATTTCACTGTTAATACGATCTCGCCAACATTCCTCCGCTGCCGACTTGTCCCCACCTGCTGGTGTCATCGCATGCCAACATGAGTTAGCTATGCTCTGACTATCACCCCAACTCGGGTACCAATCCGCGGCCATCGCCATGTATGGAACCGAGATGAGCGCAGGGCACTTAGGAAGAAACGGTTGAACACCTAACGATCCAAATAAGTAATGATGAGGCGATAGAAACAAACCTTCGTTGTCATAGTTGTTCAGCGGATTCATTTCGACATAGGCGTACCGATTTATGCCTGCCTTCGCCGTGCTTGGATCGTAGCTCAGATAGCGCCCAGCACTCGGCTCGTAGTATCTATTCCAGTTGTAATGGAGCCCAGACTCTTGATCGAAATATTGCCCAGGGAAACGAATATTGTTCGTGACAGTCGACGTGTCCACCGCTGTCTCGCCGAACGCCTGCGCCTTTGCACTCCATACAACTTCGCCGCCGGTTGCCAGAAGCTTTTGAGGTGTACCCAAATGATCGCTCTGATAGAAGTAGTAGTTGCCGCCTTGTTTGGTATAGACGGGATCAGTGCCCCACTTGGATTGCGGCTTGTAACCGTACAACCGGAGCACGGCGCCAGCATTATTCGCCTCGGCGATCAATCCTTCGGCTGAATACAAGAAATACGTTCTACCGCCGGCGGTTTCTTTCCAAAGCCTCCTGCCAAATGGGTCGTAGACGTAGCTGGAAAGGCGAACCCCATTTTGATCTTTGATCGTCGTGAGACGATTGTTCGTGTCATATTCGAAAAGGAGAGCGGTGTCGCTCGTACCCTCACGGACTAGATTGCCGTTCGCGTCATAGTCAAGCGATGCGTTTCCACGGGAGGTTAATTCGTTGTTCTCGTTGTAACGCCACGCTCCTGGCACTCTGCTGTCAGTCAGGCGGTTGCCGACCGAGTCATACGTATAAGTCTCGATTGCGAGCGGAGTCGGGTTATTAGCGTTTAAGAGCCGATAGACGCCGTCGTAGGCGTAGTTGTAGGTTCCGTGCTCGGTCGCCTTCGTCGTAACGTTGCCCACCTTGTCGTACGCGTACTGGTAGGAGACAACGCTATTCTGCGCCGGATCCTTAACGCTGATGGCGCTAATCCGCCGTAACGCGTCGTAACTCACTGACCGATTCGTTCCGCCCGGGAGGACGGTTTGCGACGGTGCGGACGACGTGTACCCGCTCAAAGTCAGATCACCAATCGGCAACTTTATCGTGGAGAGCTGGTCACCACCGTCGTACGCGTAGTTGATCGTGATGCCGTCCGGCCCGGTAAAGGATTGCTTGAGACCGTCCGCCCGATACGTGTAGCTATACCCAAGCGAAAACGCACCGTAGTTGATGCTCTCCGCGATTCTCCTCTTTTGAAAAGTGTCGTAAGTCGCTGTGCCTCTCGTCACACCGTCGTCGTAGCCGGTCATCAAGTTCAGGTCGTTGAAGCTATAGTTCACTGTCTTGACGGGGGTTGGTTGGCCAACCGCGGCGTAGTGCTGTTCAGTCGTCTTTCTTCTGGCGTCGTCGTAACTGTACTTTCGCACCTGTCCTTTCGGATCAACTACAGTTTCCAGGTTGCCCACGGCGTTGTACGCGTACGTTGTGGACTGCCCACGCGGACGAATCTCCCCGGTTTTTAGATTTCTTCGGTCATAGTTGAGTCGATACGTCTGCCCGTTCGCGCTCTTAAATGCAACCAGATTATCGCGATTGTCATAGAGGTACGAAGTAACACCGAGCATCGCATCTATGATCTTCGTAACGTGCCCCCAGGCATCATATTCGTAGGCGGTCGTCCGACCTTCCTTGTCCGTCGACGAGCTACGATTCCCCGCGGCGTCATAGCTCATTTTTGTACTCAGTCGCGTCGTCGCATCGAGGACATCGACAATCTCGCTGACGCGCCCGATGTTGTCGTACTTGAATTCCTGGCTGTAGGTTGGAAAAACAATCCTTACCATGAGGTTGCTTAGGCCGCTCGCAGCGTCACCGTATACGTATCGAATAGTGTCGCCGCTCCCTTGCGTAATTTTCACTAAGCGACCGTCAAGGTCGTATTCAAAAGCCTGGGTATCGCCCCCTTCGCTAACTCGCTTCGTCTGCTGGTTGTCGGCGTTGTATTCAAACCGCATGACAAAACCGTACGGATCAGTCGTACGCACAAGATTGTCTCTCGCGTCGTACACAAAACTCGTTTCGTTGTTTAAGGGATCGACGAGCTTGGTGCGATTGCCTACTTTGTCGTAGACGTTCCTCGTGCTGTGGCCCAGAGGGTCCGCATTGCTTGTGACGTTGCCCCTGTTGTCATACGACTTCGTCCAGATTTTGTTGAACGCATCTTTCTTTGTCCGCGGATTACCAGCGGCATCGAAATCGGACCATGCGGTACGAAAACCTTCTGGATCGACGACCGCGGTCATGTTTCCATGATCGTCGTATTCGAATAGAACGGTCGCGTCAGGAACGGCAACTATGTTGCCATCGAACAATGTGAGATTACTTCCGATCTTTTTTTCCGAAGTCTTCATTCCGAACGCGTTGTACACAAATTCCGTGGTCCGTTGTTCGGGTCGACCAGCCGCTTCGATTTGACGAAGCAAATTACCTTTCGAATCGTATTCGTGCTTCGTTATGAATGCTCGCTCGTCGGTCTTTTGTGTGAGCTGCGAAAACACCGGATCGTACGAATAACTGCTACCTGAGCCGTCCCCGTTTGTTACCTTAATAAGATTGTCCCATTGATCGTATTCGCGATTGGTCTTCAAGCCGCGCGGGTCTATTTCATTGCGGGTTCGAGCAGCCGTATCGATGCTTTGCGTTTGGATGGTTCGACCATTTAGATCGCGACGCGTAAATTCGCCGTTTTGGTCCAGCCAAGTCTCAGCAATGCGGCCGCTCGTGCTTTTCTCTTGGGTGTAATAAATTCCTTTGGACGAATCGAATTCGTGCTTATAGTCGGTTCCCGTGCCGTCGGCGTAACGAATACTTGCCAGTTCGCCGTTACTGCCCCAAGTACGCGTGATCGTGCGGCCTTCCGGATCGGTAAATGTCGTCGGGAGTGTTCCGGTGTAGCCGTAGACCCAACTATTGCCGTTGACGTCGATTACCCCGGTGAGATTGCCGCCCGTGTATTGGTACTGCACTCTACGGTTGGTGTAATCGTGGATCGCGGAGAGCTGACCGCTGGCGTCGTATTCGCAAAAAATCACCGATCGGTTTAAATGATCCTGGATCGAACTTATGCGCGACGTTGTCGTCACCGTTTCGTATTGAAACGTTACTTTGACGTTGTTTCGATCGCTATACGACTGGATGTTGCCGTTCGTGTCGTAATCGATGACATTGCCTGAGCGGTCGACCCAGCGAAAGCCAGTCGGTGTTTGAGTGATTGTATTGCGCTTCTGAAATATGAATACACCGGGCGAAGTTTTTGTGTACTCCGACTTGCCGCGACTGACACTCTTCACCGAGCCATCGAAGTTGTCGAAGGTCACTTTTAACGGTGCCCAGTTGTAGTTGGCGTGCCATTTGTTCTCAGCGAAGGTCCGCTGGATGGTGATCTTGCCGCCGAGGACTTTCACTTCGAGATCAGGAGTTGGCTCCAGGTAGATGACGGCCTCTCCGGCGGCGAGCGAGAATTGCGACCACGACGCTCCGAGGATGAGAAAAAGCAGAGACAACAGATATTTCCGCATTGGCGCGCCCTTCCAACGACCGCGATTCGTCCAATACCGTCTTAGCCGCTCTCGCATAGGTTCGACTCGACTGACCATTTGTTTGTCTTGTTTGTCGCGATGTTTCATTACTTGCCGCCCGTGCCGTTCCCGTTGCAGCACGCAGAATTACAAGGGCCAGGGGGCACGCAGGCCGCGCTCGGCAAGGAAATGAAATCCGGGCCGCCGGGGCCGTTGAAGCCACCGGCGTCTGGACCGCCGTTGCCGCTAGTAATCGGATTCGTCGGGGGCGGCGTACCGCTGCATACACCGTAATTGACGGTGAAGATAGTGCTCGAACCGGTGCGAGTTAGGACACCGTTCACGCAGACATAGTCACCGACAATGGTCACAATCGCCTGATAGAGGAAGCACCCGCCACCGGTGCTCGAGGGCTGATCGAGCGATACGAGACTCACGATGCGGTACGGAATTGTTACACGCTGTTTCGCTTCAAGAGAGGTCGGTACCTCCTTCAGGAACTCGAAGCGGAAAAAGGCGTCGCTTTTGGGCGGCGTGAAGGCAACGTGGTCGGCGCGAATGAGGCCGTAGTTGGTGATGTTGATCTCGCCGTAGAAGACATCGCCCGGCTTCATCGTTGGGATCGTGACGCTGGCGGGTTCCATCACGACGACGGCGGCGGGGACGTCTGTCTGGAACGTCGCCTTCAGGATAATTTCGTACTTGTCCTGCAACGTGATCTCGCGCACCGACCACTCGACGGTGACGAGATTGAAGTCGAGGAATACGTCTTCTGTCGCGGTGATGCCGGGCTTGATGCTGACGCGCCCGATGACTTCCTGGTGGTTCGACGCGGTGGCGCGGAACTTGTAGCGGCCGGCCGGGACGTCGGTGAAGAACGCTTCGCCGAGGTTGTCCGTGTTGAGTACGCGCGTGTCGCTGATGACGAGCTCGTTTTGCAGCTCGATGCGTGCGCCGCTGACGCCGGCGATGCGCTTGCCCGCGGTGTCGAGTGTGCCGGTGAAGATGTCCGACGCCTTGAAGAGCGCGTTGCCGATGCCGGATTGCGTGATCGAAACGTAGATCGGCACATCGCCGCCTTGGGCGTTGCCCGCGGCGACGCGCAGCTTGTAGGAGTAAATGCCTTCGGCCTGGTCGGCCGGCGGCGTGACGGCGATGTCGAAGGTGCGCTTCTCCCCGACCGCGAGGCTCGTGGCGCTCGCTTCGCCGATCAAGTAAGTCCACGTGGGCGCCGGCGTGCCGTCGGTATTGAGGAGCGTCGCGGTGATGTTCTGCGCTTCGGCAAAGCCGCGGTTCTCGAGCACCACCTGCTCCGTCACCGCGCCGCCGCGCGCGAGGCCCGTCTCGACGAAGCTCGGAGTCGCATTCAGCGACGGCTTCGCGTCGGTGAAGCGATAGTCGATGCGAATGCTCGCGAGCGGATCGGTGCCGTGCTCGTCGGCGAGCACCTTGAGTATCAGAGTGCCGGTTTCGGTCGCGGAATTGTCGCCGGCCACGGTGACCGGCAGGTTCACGCTCTGGCGCGAGGCCACGTTGAGCGGCTGGCCGGTGGTG
>JBGPCS010000031.1:0-11846 GCA_041481875.1 Sulfurifustaceae bacterium | reverse complement strand
CGATGCTGCGCGACGGTGGCGTTGAGAAGCGCTATGTCGCCCTAGTTCGCGGTCGGTGGCGGGGCGGACGGCGACGCATCAGCGCGCCCCTCGAACGTCATCGCGCGCGAGGCGGCGAACGACGGATAACGACGGACGCCGAAGGCAGAGCCGCGGAAAGCGATTTCGATCCAAAAGGCTTTTTCGGCCCCGCGACGCTCATGGAAGTGCGGCTGCATACCGGGCGCATGCATCAAGCGCGTGTGCACGCGGTGTTTGCCGGCCATCCGATCGCCGGTGACGACAAGTATGGCGAACGGGACTTTAATCGAGAGCTGCGAGCGGCGGGTCTGCGCCGGCTATTTTTGCACGCCGCGCAGTTGCGATTCGCACATCCAACGACCGGCGGCAGAGTCGATGTAATATCTCCCTTGCCGCCCGAGTTGGCGGTCGTGCTGGAGCGGCTACGTGACAAAGCGGCGCTATGATCTGATCGTCTTCGACTGGGACGGTACGCTGATGGATTCGGCCGCGAAGATCGTGCGCTGTTTTCAATTGGGGGCACGGGACGCGGGCGTCGTCCCTCCGCCCGATCACGCGATACGCAATATCATCGGTCTCGGGCTGCAAGACTCGCTCGATGCGCTATTGCCGTCGGCGGACGAGATTACGCGGCTACGCGTGGTCGAGCACTATCGCCGCCATTTTATCCACCTCGACACGACCGAGACGCCCTTATTTCCTGGTGTGACGGAGGGGCTCGGTGCGTTAAGCGCGGCCGGCTTCCGCCTCGCGATCGCGACGGGAAAGGCGCGGCGCGGCCTTTATCGTGTGTTGCGCGGCAGCGCCATTTCGCATTATTTCTGTGCGACCCGCTGTGCGGACGAATCGCAGTCCAAGCCGCATCCGCAGATGCTGCACGATTTACTCGGCTTCACCGACGTTACCGCGGATCGGGCGCTGATGGTGGGGGACACCACGTACGATTTGCAAATGGCGCTCGCCGCCTCGATGGAAAGCGTGGCGGTAACTTATGGCGCACACGAGCGTGAACGATTGCTGCTGCATTCGCCGCTCGCGTGCGTCGATTCCTTCGTCAGCGTATGCCAATGGTTGAAAGCGACGGGTTGATTTGCGCAAGCGCGGCGTTGATCGACGGCGGTGACGGCGTGCGCTTTACCGTTCGAGGCGGCGATGGCGCGGCGCTTTCCGCGTTCGTGGTGCGTCACGGGCGCCAGGCTCATGCCTATATCAATCGTTGCGCACATCGCGGCGTTGAGCTCGACTGGGTACCGGGCCGCTTTCTCGATCGCGAGCGGCGGTACCTCATTTGCGCCACGCACGGCGCGCTTTATGACCCCGCGTCCGGCGCCTGCCGGGGCGGTCCGTGCGGCGGGGGACTGGTCAAGCTCGCGGTAATCGAGAAGAATGACGGCGTCTACTTGGTTCCCTAGGTTCCTGCCGATGAAGAACAGCGACAACGACGATGAGACTTCTCCCGCGCGCGCGGATCAGCGCAAACCCGGCTGGGAGCGCGATGTACTCGAGCGCCTGGCGTTTGCGTCGCTGAACGAGCAACGACGGTCGCGCCGCTGGGGCATTTTCTTCAAGCTCTTTTTCGCGGCTTATCTTTTGCTGGTGCTGCTGTTAATCGCCGGCGAGGGCTTCACGAGTCGTGGGCTGGCGTCGCGCTATACGGCGCTAGTCGAGCTCGAAGGCGCGATCGCACCCGACAGCGCGGCCAGCGCGGACAACGTGATCGCCGGGTTGCGCGGTGCGTTCGAGGACAAATCGACGGTCGGCGTTATTGTGCGGGCGAATAGTCCCGGCGGCAGCCCGGTGCAGGCGGGTTACATCTACGAAGAGATCAAGCGGTTGCGCTCGAAGTATCCGAAGACGCCGTTGTACGGTGTGGTGACGGACATCTGCGCTTCCGGCTGCTATTACGCGCTGGCGGCGGCGGACAAGATTTATGCCGATCGTGCCAGCGTGGTGGGATCGATCGGCGTGCTGATGAATGGGTTCGGCTTCGTTGAGGCGATGAAGAAGCTCGGCGTCGAGCGCCGATTGATGACGGCGGGTGAACACAAGGCCATTCTCGATCCGTTCTCGCCGCAGAGCGCGTTCGATAAGAAATACGCCCAAGCGTTGTTGGATCGAATCCACCAGCAGTTCATCGCGCGCGTGCGCGATGGGCGCGGCGCCGAGCTTAAGGAAACGAAGGACATCTTTTCGGGATTGTTCTGGACCGGCGAGGACGCGCTGAAGCTCGGGTTGATCGATGAGCTGGGCAACGCGAGCTTCGTTGCGCGCGAGGTGATCGGCGCGGAGGATATCGTCGACTTTACCCAGCACGAAGCGCTGTTCGACCGTTTCGCCCGCCGCGTCGGCGCGACGATGGCGCAAACGCTGAGCAGCGAGATCCTCGGCCGCGCGCCGAAGTTGCGTTAGCAGGGTGTTGATAGACACCCTGCTAACGCGGCACACGGATGTGTCGCGCGTTTTTCAAACACGCAAGTGTTTGAAAAACGGAGCGCGGCGCGGACCTGCGCCGCGACGCGCGAGTTGAAAAAGTCCCGGAAGGACTTTTTCAGCACCCTGTTAGACGACGCGCACGCCTTCCTTCTCGAGCATTCGCACCAAGCGAATCAGCGGGAGTCCGATTAAGGCGGTTGGATCGTCCCCCTCGAAGCGCTCCAGCAGTGCGATACCCAGCCCCTCGGATTTGACGCTGCCGGCACAGTCGTATGGTTTTTCGGCGTGCAAGTAGTTGTCGATTTGCGCATCCGTTAGCTCGCGAAACCGGATGCCGTAAGGAACTACCTCGCTCTGCAACCGTCCGGTCGCGGCGTTCAACAACGCCAATCCGGTATACAGCATCACCTTACGACCCGACGCCGCGCGCAACTGTTTGGCGGCCTCGGCGTATCCTCCGGATTTGCCGACGACAGCGCCGCCATAAACGGCGAGCTGGTCCGAGCCGATGATGAGCGCGGACGGTCGTTTTGCGGCGATCGCGCGCGCTTTGGCGATGGCGAGCCGCTCGACCAGCTCGATCGGCGATTCGCCCGGCTGCGCGGTTTCATCCACGTCCGGGGGGATGCTCTCGAATGGGAGATGCAGACGGGCCAGCAGCTCGCGTCGAAACGGCGATGATGAAGCGAGAACTAAACTCGGCATAAGAGGGTGTGTCAAAACATGCTGCTCCGGGTAATCTTGCCCGTCGAGCGGTTCGAAAGCAAAGCGCGGATAAGCGAGGCCGTTGTTTTGACACGTTTTACTCGCGACTATATGATGCGGCCCTGATGTTGGGCAGTTGGTCTACGACAATTGATCCTATCCAGCTCGTCGAAAAGGGCGCGCGTCTGGCGGGCGAGCTTCCGCTCAAAGGCCTGCGGCGGCTGGTCGAGATGTGCCGCGATGATCACGGTACGGTGATTGTCGACCTGCATTTCGAGCGCGATCCGAGCGATGGGTTGCGCGTCATGCATGGACGAGTCGACGCGCGCGTCAGGTTGATTTGTCAGCGTTGCATGGGCCGCTTCGACGTTGAATTGCATAGCGAGCCGCGGCTGTCGCTGCTCAAGCCCGGCGAGCGCGAGGATTTATTGGAGACAGGCGACGCGTTGGCGATCGAGCACCCGATACCGCTCGGCGTGTTGATAGAAGACGAGCTGCTGCTCGAGATGCCGATGGTGCCGATGCATCCGGCCGATCAGTGTCCGGCGCCGCAGGGAGTGATCGTCGACGGGGCAAGGAACAAGGAAGCGACGCGACCCAATCCGTTCTCCGTTCTGGAAAAGTTGAAGCGCGGGGACCGTTGAACGAATCATTGAGGACCTCTTATGGCAGTTCAGAAAAGCCGAGTACCGCCCTCCCGGCGCGGCATGCGACGTTCGCATGACAAGCTCACGAAGCCGACGCTCGCCATCGACAAAACGAGCGGTGAATCCCATCGGCGCCATCACATCACTCGCGACGGCTACTACCGCGGGCGCAAAGTTGTCGAGCGCAACGAAAGTTCCGAGTAGCATTCCACCGGCGAAGCGGAGATGACGCCTTGATCACCATTGCTGTCGATGCGATGGGGGGTGATCACGGCCCGTCCGTTACGGTTCGGGCCGCGCTCGCGGCGCTCGCGCGGGAGCCGGATCTGCGGCTGATCTTGGTCGGACGGCGTGACCGCTTGATCGAAGAGCTCGGGCGGCGCGACGCGAGCGAGAACGTGCGCTTGGCGGTGCACCATGCGCCCGAAGTTGTCGAAATGGACGAACCGCCGGCGCAGGCGCTACGCGGCAAGAAAGCGTCGTCGATGCGGTTCGCGATCGAGCTGGTGAAACAGGGCGAGGCGAAAGCCGTGGTGTCGGCCGGTAACACCGGGGCGCTCATGGCGACCGCGCGATTCATCCTGAAGACGCTCCCCGGAATCGATCGCCCCGCCATCGTCAAGACGTTGCCCACCCTAAAGGGTCATACGCACGTGCTCGATCTCGGCGCGAATGTAGATTGCACGCCGGAGCAGTTGGTTCAGTTTGCGATAATGGGTTCGATCCTCGTTACCGCCGTCGAGGGCAAACAGCGCCCGCGCGTCGGCCTGCTAAACATTGGATCGGAAGACATCAAAGGCAATGACGTCGTTAAGAAGGCGGCCGAGCTGCTGCGCGCCTGCAACGTGTACTATGTCGGGTTCGTCGAGGGCGACGCGATTTACTCCGGTGATCTCGAGGTGATCGTGTGCGACGGGTTCGTCGGCAATGTCGCGCTGAAAACGAGCGAGGGTTTCGCCCGGATGACGTCGGAGTTCTTGCGCGAGGAATTTCTGCGCAATTGGCGTGCGCGTCTGACCGGCTGGATCGCGAGGCCGGTTTTGCGCGCGTTCCACGAACGACTCGATCCCCGTCGGTACAACGGGGCGACGCTGCTCGGGCTGAATGGTACGGTGATCAAGAGCCACGGTGGGGCGGATATCATGGCCTTCGAGTGCGCAATCCTCGAGGCCTTTTCCGAGGTGCGCCACCAAGTCCCCGAGCACATCGGCGGCGAGTTGCTCGGCATGCTGGGTACCGGGCAGGTAGCATGAAGTACTCGCGCATCGTCGGGACCGGCAGTTATCTGCCGGCCACCATCCTCACCAACGCCGACCTCGAAAAGAAGGTCGAAACCTCGGATCAGTGGATCGTCGAGCGCACCGGTATCCGCGAGCGCCGCGTCGCTGCGCCGGAGGAAACCAGCTGCACCATGGCCGTCGAGGCGTCGCGCCAAGCGTTGGCGGTCGCCGGCGTCCGCGCGCAGGACATCGATCTCATCATCGTCGCCACGACGACCCCCGACTGGGTTTTCCCCGCAACCGCTTGCTTGCTGCAAGAACGTTTGGGCGTCCACGGGTGCGCCGCGTTCGACGTGCAAGCCGTCTGCACCGGTTTTGTGTACGCGCTGGCGATCGCGGATAAGTTTATTCGAACCGACGCCGCGCGTTGTGCGTTGGTCGTCGGGACCGAGACATTCACGCGCATTCTCGATTGGACGGATCGCGGCACTTGCGTCCTATTCGGGGACGGTGCCGGTGCGGTGGTGGTGACAGCGTCCGATATTCCGGGAATTCTCTCCTCGCATCTTCATGCAGACGGGCAGTACAAGGATCTGCTTTGCGTGCCGTCCGGCGTTTCGTCGGGGTACGACAAGATGACGGCCGGCCAAGCGTACGTTCGCATGGCCGGCAGCGAGGTCTTCAAGGTCGCCGTCAAGGTGCTCGCTCAGGTGGTGGATGAGGCGCTCGAAGCGAACGCCATGCAGCGCTCCGACATCGATTGGCTGGTGCCGCATCAAGCGAACATCCGCATCATTACTGCGACCGCGAAGAAGCTAGCCATGCCGATGGACAAGGTAATAGTGACCGTGGATCGACACGGCAATACCTCGGCGGCGTCTATCCCACTGGCGCTCGATGAGGCGGTGCGCGATGGGCGCATCAAACCGGGTGACGTCGTCTTGATGGAAGGCGTCGGTGGCGGCTTCACGTGGGGCTCCGTGCTTTTGAAATACTAACTCGATCGTTCTCTTCAGATTCGCATGACCGTCGCATTTGTATTTCCCGGACAAGGTTCACAATCGGTCGGCATGTTGCGCGACCTGGCCGGCGAGTGCGCGGAAATACAACAGACCTTCGCCGAGGCGTCGGCGGCGCTCGGCTACGATCTGTGGCTCGTGGCGTCGAAAGGGCCTGAAGAGCGATTGGGGCTGACTGAAATAACGCAGCCGGCGATGTTTACCGCCGGTGTCGCGGTTTGGCGTGCGTGGTGCGCGCGCGGTGGCGAGCAGGCCGCGGTGATGGCCGGACACAGTCTCGGCGAATACACCGCGCTTGCCTGTGCCGGAGCCATCGATTTCATCGATGCGGTGCGTTTGATCGCCGATCGCGCGCGTTACATGCAGGAAGCCGTGCCGCCCGGAGACGGTGCGATGGCGGCCGTGCTCGGGCTTTCGGACGATCAGGTTCGCGCCCTGTGTCGGGACGCCGCCCACGGCGACGTTCTCGAGCCGGTAAATTATAATTCGCCGGCACAGGTTGTTATCGCGGGAACCGCAGGCGCTGTCGCGCGCGCGATCGAACTCGCAAAGACCGCCGGTGCCAAGCGCGCCGTTGCCCTCGCGGTGAGCATACCGGCGCATTCCTCGTTGATGGCGCCGGCGGCGATAAGGCTGGCGGAACGCATGCGGACGGTTAATTTGCGCGCACCGCGCATCCCGGTGATACACAATGCGGATGTGCGCACCGCGTCCACCGCGGATGCCATTCGCGAAGCGCTGATACGCCAACTGGCCTCTCCGGTTCGGTGGGTCGAGACAATCGAGAAAATGACAGCCGAGGGAATTCGGACGCTGATCGAATGCGGGCCGGGAAAGGTTCTGACGGGTCTGAACAAGCGCATCGCGCGCGACGCGGAATGCCTCGCCATCAATGATCCGCAAACACTTAACGACGCGTTGCGCCGCAACGCCGGCCACGCGCTGGAGGGAAGGAAATGACGTCGCTGCTGAACGAGATAGCTCTCGTAACCGGCGCGAGTCGCGGTTTAGGTTACGCCATCGCGCTCGAGCTCGGCCGGCGGGGCGCGTGCGTTATCGGGACAGCTACGTCGATTGATGGGGTCGAAAAAATAGACAAGTCCTTGAGAGAAAGTGGTATAAAAGGACTGGGCAAAATCTTAGATGTGACGAATGGCGCTGCGATTGACGACCTCGTCGATCAGCTGCAAGAGACCGTCGGACTCCCCACCATCCTTGTGAACAATGCCGGCATCACCCGGGACGGTTTGCTACTGCGTATGTCCGAGGCCGACTGGGATCTCGTCTTGGATACCGATCTGAAATCCGTCTATCGAATGAGCAAGGCATGTTTGCGACCGATGACGAAGGCACGCAAAGGGCGAATCATCAATATGACCTCGGTGGTAGCGGCCACCGGAAATCCTGGGCAAGTTAACTACGCGGCGGCCAAGGCAGGCATCATCGGCTTCACGCGTTCGCTGGCGCGCGAAATCGGTAGCCGCAACATCACCGTAAACGCCGTCGCACCCGGTTTTATCGATACCGACATGACGCGCGCGTTGCCGGAGACTGCCCGGACCGCGCTGCTGGCGCAGGTGCCGCTCGGGCGCCTCGGGAGCCCGGACGACGTTGCGCACGCTGTCGCCTTTCTGGCCTCGCCGCAGGCGGCATACATCACCGGCACGACGTTGCACGTAAACGGTGGCATGTATTTGAGCTAGCAAGTCGCGTGCTGGACGCCTTTACACGAATTGTGCTATCTATGCGCCCGCGTAAGGCCAGTCGGCCGTGTTTTCGTAGTTACGAGCCGCGTGAGCGCGGCGCATCCCACCGATTCGCCCGCGCGCCATTGCGAACGGGAATAGGCTGGAACGAGTCACACTTCGGAGGAACTCTTTGCCATGAGCAGTATTGAGGAGCGCGTCAAGAAGATTGTAGTGGAGCAGCTGGGGGTCAACGAAAGCGAGGTGACGGGGGATGCTTCGTTCGTGGATGATCTGGGCGCGGATTCGTTGGACACCGTGGAGCTGGTGATGGCCCTCGAAGAGGAGTTCGATTGTGAAATTCCCGATGAAGAGGCCGAGAAGATTACGACGGTCCAACAAGCCATCGACTATATCAATTCACACACCCGCTGATCTTTTTCCGCTCCCCTGTAGAATTTCGGCCGCCCGGATGACAGGGGGGAGCCGGCGAGTAGAAACACCTAGCCAGATATATTCGCGCGAGGACCTCTCCGCTTGACCGAACGCCGTGTCGTCATCACCGGTCTAGGCATCGTCTCCCCGCTTGGTGTCGGCCTAGATACCAATTGGCAAGCCGTAGTGACAGGGCGAAGCGGTATCGCCCGTATCACGCACTTCGATCCCGCTGGATATGCCTCTCAAATCGCCGGGGAGGTGAAGGACTTCAATCCGACGCAGTTCGTCCGCGAGAAGGAAGCGCGGCGGATGGACCGATTCATCCAGCTCGGAATGGCGGCCGGCATCGAAGCGTTCAAACATTCCGGTTTGGACATAACAACGACGAACCCGGAACGCATCGGCGTGCATATGGGCTCCGGCATCGGTGGCGTTGAGACTATCGAAGACACTACTTTACTGTTACACGAGAAGGGTCCGCGCCGCGTGTCGCCGTTTTACGTTCCAGCGTCGATCATCAACATGATTTCAGGGAACCTCTCCATCCACCTAGGCTTGCAGGGGCCTAATCTCGCGATGGTTACCGCGTGTTCTACCGCCACCCATGCGATCGGCGATGCAGGCAGACTTATCGAGTACGGCGATGCCGATGTGATGATCGCGGGGGGTGCCGAGGCGGCTGTTACGCCGACGAGCGTTGCCGGCTTCGGCAACGCGAAGGCGTTGTCCACACGAAATGACGACCCTCAAGCCGCGAGCCGCCCGTGGGATGCGGATCGCGATGGCTTCGTGCTCGGCGAGGGTGGCGCGGCAGTCGTGTTGGAGGAGTACGAGCATGCTAAGCGCCGCGGCGCGGTAATTTATGCGGAAGTCGTGGGGTTTGGAATGGGCGGCGACGCCCATCATATGACCAGCCCCCCGGAAGGCGGCGAAGGCGCCGTCCGTTGCATGCGAGCCGCGCTTCGCAATGCCGGGATCAACGCGAGTGACGTGCAATATATCAATGCGCACGGCACATCGACCCCACTCGGCGATCTGGCGGAAACGGTGGCGATCAAGACGACTTTCGGCGATCACGCCAAGCGAGTCGCCGTCAGCTCGACGAAGTCGATGACCGGCCATTTGCTTGGCGCCGCGGGAGCCGTGGAGGCCGTGTACACGACTCTCGCGATCTATCGTCAGATAGCGCCGCCTACCATCAATCTCGTCAAGCCGGATCCGAAATGCGACCTCGATTACATTCCCGGCGCGGCACGCGAAATGAAGATTACTGTCGCGATCTCGAACTCGTTTGGCTTCGGCGGAACCAACGGGACGTTGGTTTTTCGAAAGTTGGCGTGAATGCGGGTGGAGCGTAGCTCCGCTTCGTTGTTGACTTCGCGAACGGACTCGCTCGAGCGCTACGTTGCCAACAAATGAAAGCCGAAGACCGGTCACCCGTGAGGCTGCATGAGTAATGGGCTCGTTTCGTAAACCCCCATCGCGAATCGTCAGCCCCAAAGCTGTGTTACTTCTCAGCGTCGTAGCGCTCGGCGCGCTTGCTGGTTTCTACATTCAATGGTCGTGGGGTCGTCCGCTCACGCCGCGGGTCGATACGATCGTGGTGAAGCCCGGCACTACGATGCGCGGCTTAACGCGACAACTTTACGAGCTGGATATGGTTCTCGAACCCTATACCTTCACGTGGATGGGATATCTCACCGGCCGTAGCCGACAGCTCAAAGCAGGCGAATATCGGCTGCACCCCGGCATCAGCGCGGCGGAGCTGTTGGATCAGATAGTGGCCGGGCGAGTGGTCGAATACCCGCTGGTGCTCGTCGAGGGATGGAACTTCCGACAATTGCTGCATGCGATCGAGGCGGCGCCCAAACTGACGCAAACCCTTACCGGCTTGGGACCGGCCGAGATCATGGCGCGGATAGGGTATGCCGGTATGCACCCGGAAGGGAGATTTTTCCCCGATACTTATCACTACTCGCTGGGTCACACGGACGCGCAAGTACTTGCACGCGCTTTCGAAAAGATGCAGACCGTCGTTAAGCCGGAATGGGCCGGTCGCGATGCGCGCGTGCCGCTTAGGAGCGTCGATGAGGCACTGGTGCTCGCATCGATCGTGGAGAAGGAGACCGGCCGCGCCGACGAGCGCCCGCTGATCGCCGGCGTCTTCGTGAATCGATTGCGCAAAGGCATGCGATTGCAGTCCGACCCAACCGTGATCTATGGAATCGGGCCGGCGTTCGACGGAAACATACGACTCAAGGATCTGCGCCAGGACACCGCCTACAACACCTATACACGTGCGGGACTTCCACCGACGCCGATTGCGATGCCCGGACGCGAATCGATCATTGCGGTTCTACACCCGGCCGACACGCAGGCGCTCTATTTCGTCTCCCGCGGTGACGGAAGTCATGTGTTTTCCAATACTCTGGTCGAACATACGGTGGCAGTGACGAAATATCAGTTGGGCGGCCACGCGCCGGCCGCGATCGGTGCAGGAAACGGCCGACCGGCACGGAACACGAGCCATTGACGATGCCGCGCGCCTGGTTCATCACGCTCGAGGGCGGCGAGGGAGCCGGCAAGACCACGCAGCTCGCGGCGATCAAGGATTGGCTCGAGCTTCGCGGCCATCGCGTAGTCGCCACGCGCGAGCCCGGCGGAACGGAAGTTGGGGAACGGATCCGCGAGGTCTTGCTCCATCGGGCGGGCGGCATCGACGCGCAGACCGAGGTGTTACTCATGTTCGCCGCACGTGCCGAGCACTTGGCGCGCATCATCCGACCGGCGCTCGCCGCCGGCCAAACGGTTCTGTGCGATCGCTTTACCGACGCGACATACGCCTATCAAGGCGGCGGCGGAGGAGTGCCGGTCGCGCGCATCGCGGAAATTGAATCGTGGGTGCAAAAGGACTTGCGACCGGATTTGACATTGTTACTGGATGTGCCGGTTGAGATCGGCCTCGCGCGCGCGCGAAAACGCAGCGCGCCCGATCGGTTCGAGCGCCAGCAGCGCGCGTTCTTCGAGCGTGTGCGTTCGGCGTACTTGGCTGCCGCCGCGCGGGAACCGAACCGCATATGCGTGGTCGACGCCGCGCGCAGCGAAGCGCAAGTGCGCGAGACCGTGATCGCGCTGCTGCAAGAGCGGATCCAATGACGTCTACGGAGCGTCTTTCTGTGTCGGGTTTGCCGCCGGATTCGGGATATCGGGAGCGCTACCCTTGGCATGCCGACACGTGGGCGAGGCTCACGCGCGATCTATCGCGGTTTCCGCACGCGTTGTTGCTGCATGGCTCAGCAGGGCTCGGTAAGCGCGCGTTCGCCTGGCGCCTCGCGCAGTCGTTGCTTTGCGCCACGCCGGGTGCAGACGCCCAGGCCTGCGGTGTGTGTGTCAATTGCCGTCGATTCGCCGCCGGTACGCATCCGGATTTGTTGTCCGTCCTCCCGCAGGAGGAGAGTATCTTCATCCTTATCGATCAAATACGCGCGCTGCGCGACTTTGCGGCGCTGACGCCGCATACCGCCGCGCGCAAGGTAATCCTCCTCGAGCCCGCCGAGGCGATGAACTTGGCGGCCGCTAGTGCCTTGCTGAAATTATTGGAGGAGCCGCCGGCAGGAAGCACGCTGTTGCTCATCACCGCGCGTCTCGCCCGGCTACCGGCGACGATTCGCAGTCGTT
>JBGPCS010000030.1:0-11947 GCA_041481875.1 Sulfurifustaceae bacterium | reverse complement strand
TCTCGGCGAAGTCGTCGATTATCTCGTCGACACCGGCGGAACGGAAATCCGCGGCTACCCCGAGCGTGACGTTATTGACGGTCATACGGAAATCATCCCGAAAGATTTCAAGTTCACGCCGTTAGGAATCTCCGACAGCGACAGCACCGACACCTGCGGCATGACGCGCTCGGTGAAACGGCGCACGTGGCGGCGCAGCACCGGCGAGCACAACACCACCGGCATCAGGTTGCTCGACATCATGCGTTCGACTTCTCCGGCGATCCGGCGCAGCAACTGCTCGGCGAACTTCGGCTCCAGCACGAGCGTCGACTTTTCCTCGATCGCGCGCAGCGAGCCGGAGATCGCCTGCTCGATCGCCGGGTCGAACGTCAGCACGTACAGTTCGCCCTCGGGGGTCGCCAGCGACTGGCAGATCATCGCGCCGACGCGCTCGCGCACTTGCTCGGTGATGAATTCCGGATCGCGGTTCTTGCCGCCGAAGTCGGACATCACCTCGAGGATCGCTTCGACGTTACGGATGGAAACTTTCTCGCGCAGCAAATTCTGTAGGACTTTTTGCACCTCGCCCAAGGTCAACACCTTCGGGATCAGCTCCTCGACCAAGCTGCCGTGGCGTTCGCGCACCTTCGCGACGATGCGCTCGGTTTCGGCCCGCGTAAGCAGGTTCGGCGACTGGTGCTTGATGACTTCGGTGAGGTGCGTCAGGAGCACCGTCGTCGGATCGACGACCGTGTATCCCGCCTCGCGCGCGCGGCGCCGCTGTTCATCGACGATCCACACCGCCGGCAAACCGTAGGTCGGATCTTTGGCGGCGATACCCTCCAGCCTTCCCTGCTCGCCGCTCGCGTTGATCGCGAGGAAGCGGTCGGCGACGATCTCACCCTCGGCTACCTTGGTTCCGTAGATCGCCACTTCGTAATGATTGGGTCCGAATTTTTTGTTGTCCTTGATGCGGACCTTCGGGAACACGAAGCCGGCGTCGAGCGCGTACTGCTTGCGGAACGCCACGATGCGCTCCATGAACAACCCGTTGTCGGCGCCCGCGATCGGTATCAGATTTTGTCCGACGGAAATTTCGATCGGCTCGACCACCAACAGTTCGTACAGATCCTCGGCGTCGCGCTCGCCCTTCTTGTCGGCGCTCAGCTCCTGCGCCGCCTTCCGCAGCGGCGCGCGCAGCGCGAAGATGTAGAGCGCGCCGGCGAGGGTCAGCAGCAGCAACACCGGAATCATCGGAATGCCGGGCATGAGCGCGAGCACCATCAACGCGATCCCGACCACCAGGATCGTCTTCGGATACGCGGTGACTTGGCGCGATATTTCCTCGCTCAACTGCGCGTCGGTGGCGGCGCGCGTCACGATGATGCCGGTGCCGGTCGCGATGATGAGGGCGGGAACCTGCGTCACGATACCGTCGCCGACGGTTAGCAGCGTAAACGTCTGCAACGCCTGCCCCCAGCTCATGCCCAACTGGGTGATGCCGATCGCGAGACCACCGATGATGTCGATGAGGATGATGATGATGCCGGCGATCGCGTCGCCCTTGACGAAGCGGCTGGCGCCGTCCATCGCGCCGTAGAAGTTCGCCTCCTGCTCGATCGTTTTGCGCCGCGCGCGCGCCTGGTCCTGATCGATCAGGCCCATGTTGAGATCGGCGTCGATGGCCATCTGCTTGCCGGGCATGCTGTCGAGCGTGAAGCGCGCCGCGACTTCGGCGACGCGCTGCGCGCCGTTCGTGACGACGACGTACTGCACGACGATGAGTACGAGGAACACGATCAAGCCGATGACGTAGTTGCCCCCGACGACGAACTCGCCGACCGCGCCGATCACGCGTCCCGCGTCGGCGCTGCCCAAGATCAAGCGCGTCGCCGAAATATTGAGGCCGAGACGGAACAGCGTCGCGATCAGCAGCAGCGACGGGAATGTCGAGAATTCAAGCGGCTTGCCGGCGTAAAACGTCAGCAACAGGATCAGCAACGCGAAACTGAAGTTGGCGATGAACAGAAAATCGATCAGCCAAGTAGGAATCGGCACGAACAGCAGCATCAAGATCCCGATGATCGAAAAGACCAGGATCAGATCGGCCTGCTTGCCGAGTGCCTTGCGGATCGCCTCGATCATGCCTGCACTCCAACGCGCACGGTCGCCGGCCGCGCGGCGTACAGCTCCGCGTAGATGCGCGCGATCGGCTCGTAGACGGCTTCGGGCACGGCTTCGTCGATATCGACATCCTTGAAGAGCCGTCGTGCGAGGCTCGGCCGCTCCATGACCGGAATGTCGTGCTGGCGCGCAAGCGCCTTCATGTTCTCGGCGGTTTCCCCGGCGCCTTTGGCGATCACGCGCGGGGCATTCATCACCGCGCGTTGATATTGAAGCGCGACGGCGAAGTGTGTGGGATTGGTAATGAGCACGTCGGCATCGGGTACGCGCCGCACCGATTTGCTGCGCTTGGCCGCCTCGCGCTGCAGCTCCTTGATTTTCGCCCGCACCAGTGGATCGCCCTCGCGCCGTTTGATTTCCTCCTTGAGCTCGCGGCGGCTCATGCGCATTTTCTTGCCGTAATCCCACCGGGTGTAGAGCAGGTCGAGCAGCGCCACGACCAGAAGCGCGAGCAACAGCTTGAACGTCAGGGATGAGATCGATTGCAACAACATCGCCGGATAGCCTTTGGGATCCATTTGCGGCATGCCGAGGATGACCGGAAGCATGCCGACGATCACGAAGTACGCAACACTGACGAACAGTCCGAGCTTGATGAACGTCTTCACCGCCTCGAACAGCAATCGCAGCGAGAATAGTCGCTTGAACCCCTGAATCGGATTGAGGCGCTTGGGATCCGGTTTTAGCGGGAAGAAGCTGAACACCGGTCCGGTCTGAAATAGATTGGAAAGAATCGGAACCACCACGACCAGCACCAGCAGCGGCGCGAGCACGCTGCCGGTCGCGGAACCGATCTCGCCCAGCCACGCCATCAAGTGTGGAATATCGAATTCTAAAACCGGCGCCCGTTCGAAGATCGCGCGTTCGACGGACAGGCCGTCAAACAGAAACCGCGGTCCGCCGAGCGTCAACAACGCCAGTGCCCCTCCGATCAGGAAGAACGAGTTCAAATCCATGCTCTTGAAGACCTGACCGCGCCGCTTCGCTTCCTCGAGCTTGAACGGCGTGGCCTGCTCCGATCGGTCTTGTTCTTGTTCCGCCATGTTTTTCCGTGTCCGGCATCAACCCAACAATTGATGCCAATAGTCGAAAAGGCCCTCGAAAATTCGGGCCACCAGCGGACCCATGTAACGCAGCGAGATCGCCAGCACCAGCAAGCCCACAAAAATCTTCAGCGGCAGACTCACGATGAAGATGTTCACTTGCGGCATTGTGCGTGCGATGACCGCGAGCACCACGTCAATCAGCAAAATGGTCAGCAGGACCGGCGCCGACAGAGCAGTCGCGTAAACAAACATGCCGCCGAATTGGGCGACAATTGCGCCCGGGTCGAGCTCCGACAGCGAGGTGCCCGGCGGTGCCTGCTGTAGCGAGAAAACCAGACCGCGAACCAACAGGTGATGCCCATCGATCGCAAAGAAGAGCGCGACCGCCATTAAATTTAGAAACGTTCCAAGCAACGGCGATTGACTGCGGTTGGTCGGATCGATGAGTGTCGCGACGCCGAAGCCGAGTTGGATATCCATGATGCGGCCGGCAAGAAGAAATACCGCGAACGCCGTGAAGATACCGAAGGCCAGCGCCGCGCCCAAAATAGCCTCCGATGCCGCGGCTCCAAGAAAAGCGGGTAGCGAGACCGGCGCTCTAGCGGCCTCGACGCCCATTCCGCTCACCACGACCGCCGAAAGCGCGAGGATTAACAGCACGCGGAATCGCGCCGGCACGTTGGCCGAGCCGAATACGGGCGTCAGCGCCAGCGCCGCGGCGAAACGAATAGCGACCAGGGCCACCGACAGAATCCACGCAGTTTCGACGGTCACGGTCATGCCGGCTAAAAATATGAGGGGATGCCGCCGATAACTCTCGACGCAAATTGCACAACGGTGCTTAGCATCCATGCGCCGAACAACAGCAACGTGACACCGACGGTAAGAATCTTCGGAACGAAGGTAAGGGTGGTCTCTTGAATCTGAGTCACAACTTGCAGCATGCTGATAAGCACGCCGACCAGCATGCTGAATCCAAGCACCGGGGCGGAAACGTACAAGGTGGTCCACAACATCTCGGCGGACAACGCGAGCGCCAAATCGCTACTTAGATCTCCCACCTACCCTCCCAGCGGATGGCCGCCTACCCTTCCCACGTAGACGTAACCCATTTTTCGGCGGCGCGGCTTCCCTACCCCTAAACAAAATCCGAGTTCGCCGGATAATCTACTGGTTTTTTTTCGTCCTTGAGGAATTGTTCGAATAGATCACACCTCCCGCGCGATTGTCAATCGCTCATTAGTGCTACCAGCAGACATTTGCAGCGCCAAAAAAATTTCGCTCGAGAACAACTGCGACGCCCGCGCACGCACGACGTCTACGATTTGCGTAGTCAATATTTGCCGGCGATCATTGGCGACAAATGCCGAGCGCCGCTTCAGTCGGATCGCTGTTTGGTATTGGAGACGACACAATTTAAAGGGACGCGCCGATCGACAGCCGACACACGGTGAGCGGTGCAGGAGTCGAGCCTCGACGGAAGGTTGCGAAGGTTACTTAATTTTTTTTCTCTCGCGCAGAAGTTGTGCGAGACGTACGCCGAGCGCCTCTTCGCCGATCGCGACGGGAGAGTTCAATATTTTCTGTATGGCGTCCTGCGCTGCGCCCGTATTGCCTTGGCGCGCCAGCAGCAAGCTTTGCGCGAACCGACCGGCGAAGGACATCGAATCGAGGCGCAGCGCTATCCGAGTCATGCGCTCCGCTTCCGCGGTACGCCCTTGCATGACCGCAATTACCGCAAGACCCCCGTGCGTTTCGCCGAAATTTCTGTCGATCTCGAGCGCCTTGGCGAACGCCGCCTCCGCGCCCGCCAGGTCGTTTGAGACGATTCGCGCCCACGCCAACGCGTGCCACGTACCGATGTGACTCGGCATGTATAGTACGGCGCGCTCCAAATCGCCCTTCGCCTTATCGAGCTGCATGTCGAGCATTTCGGTCAGGCCGGCACCGGCCCAAGCTCGGCCGCTTTTCGGGTGGCGCGCAACCGCTTTGTCGAAATGAGTCTTCGCCTCGACCGCGTCCTGACGTTCGAGCGCCAGCGATCCCAGCGTAACTAAGGCTTCCAGGTTTTCGCCGTTACCGTGCAATGCCTTTTCGCCCCATTCCTTGGCGGACCCAAGATCCTCGGCGTCCAGCGCCAGTAGCGCCATCGCGCCTTGGGCATCCACATCTTGTGGCTTTCTCTCCAGATGCCGATGCAGGAAAATCATCGCCTCCTCCACGTCACCCAAATGGTGCAACGACCGCGCAAGGAGCAGCAGCGCACCGTCGGGTGCGTCTGGCAAATCGCTAATCGCTTGCAAATGCTCCTTGGCCTCGGCGTGTCGACCGAGATACATGAGTGCGTAAGCCAAGTTATACCGCACCGCCGCGGCGGTCACCCCTTCCGCGATCAGCTCCTGCGACAGTGCAACCGCCCGCTCGAATTGGCTGCTGGCGATCGCAAGGACGGCTTGCTGCGAACGAAGCGAAGGATTACCGGGCGAAAGTGCCAACGCCTTGTCTAGTGCCGCCTCGGCGCTTGCGAAGTCGCCGACTCGCATCCGCAACTCCGCGACCTCGGCGAGCAATGACACATTGCTCGGGTCTTGCGCGGCAAAACTCTCGTAGCGATCGAGCCGCGCGCGTATTTGCTCGGCGTCTTGCATCAATGCTCGGTCTTATACGGATCGGGCGGAATCGGGCGCGTGCCCGGCTTCGTCCCGCCATTCCCGCCCCGGGCACCCGAAGCTTCGGGGACGCGACCGACTTCTATCGCCTGCAGCAATTCCTTGGCTCGCGTGAAATACAGATTGTCGGCGGACACCGATTTGAGCAGGCCGTCGAGTACTTGCTTAGCCTCGTTGGTCTTCCCAAGCTGCGTCAGCACCAGACCCTTGTAAAAGAGCGCCGGCGGGTAGCTCGGCTGCTCCTTGAGCACCACATCCCATATTTCCAGGGCCTGCACGGCTTTGCCGCCCTCAAAGCGCGTCATGCCCCATTGAAAGCGTTCCAGCGTCGCATCCGGGTGTTTGTCGAGAAAACGCTGGTAGAGCTTTTCAGCCCGATCAAAGAGCTTGAGCTGTGCGTATACACGCGCGGCAAGTGCCAATCCCTCGGCAGGGGCATCTTCGGCATTCACGACTCCCTTGAGCTTGTGCAGCGCGCCCTCGAGGTCGTTGCTCTCGAGTGCCAGGCGAGCGAGCGCCAACAGCTCGTCCGTTTCGAAGCCATCGATATCGGATTTACTTGTCATGTGTTCCTACCTTGGGTTGTTAGCGCGTGAAGAAGGGCACATCCTAATCTTTCGCGGATACCTTTTTGGTGGAGCCTATTTATACGATCGCCGTGCCATTCGAGAGTGCCTCCGGCTAAAACGTCCGATTGGACTCGGCAGCGGAAGCAGGCGACGCTGTCGGCGCCGGAGCCGGAGCCGCGACTTCGCGCAGCCGAACCAACTGCGCCTGCCGCTCCTGATAGAGTTCCGCGACGCACTTCGCGTGCTCCGGGCCGTCGACGGCCAGGCGTCGTTTCAAGCACGTTGTGTGATACTCCGCCAACGCCGCCTCGGCTTTCCGGTCGAGCGCCGCTTCCCCGGTACATGCGCTCGCCGCCAACGCCACACCGCATACCAAAACGTACCTGATAGGGCTCACGTTTCTCCTCCCGCCTGTCGCCGGGTGCCCCAGGCGATCAACGTTAGCTCCCGCATGACCGCGGAACCGCGTGCGCAACCGCACGATCGAATAACACTACCCCAGTGCCGATACCAGACGCAATAAAAGAAAAATTGCAACACACGCTTCGGCAGAAACAATTTCCAACAAGCGAAAGAGCGTTTCCAACAGGAACCTGCGCGGGGTCACGCACTGAAATGAGCATGGCCCCGACCGGCGCGGCCACGACAATCGCCGAGGCGATCAGCGATTCGAGTTCCTTTGTGCTGTGATGCCGTTACGGCAGGGAAATCGCAGCAGGCCCGATGCTTACGGGCTGCACAGACGAATTTGGTAGCGGGGGTAGGATTTGAACCTACGACCTTCGGGTTATGAGCCCGACGAGCTGCCAGACTGCTCCACCCCGCAGCAGGCGCGGCAGTCTACTCTCCACTACCAGCGAATTCAAGAAATCGCCGCATCGACCGACACTCCAACATCTCGTTTCAAAAGCCGAATGTGTCTATTTTTGTTCGACCGGACGTCGCCGCCTCGCCTAGCGTGCCGGTCGATACGGGTAGAGCCGCCATCGTCCCTGAGAGACGCGAAGTAGCACACATGACGCGCCGCCAAAAGTGCGAGCGCTTCCGGCGGCGCCCGGATTGATGACCCACGGTCTGCCCGTCTGATCGCACACGAGACGGTGCGTATGCCCGTAAACTACCGCGCGCGCTTCTTGATAGCGCTCGCGCAGGCGCCGATGACGAATTGAGGCAGGTCGAATCCGATCGCCATGCACGACGACCAACACGCCGCCCGGCAACTTCAGCTGCTGCTCGCTAGGAATTCGCCGTAGGAGCCGGCGGTCGCTGACAGGCCATTTCTCGGATGTGTCGTTGTTCCCGCGCACTGCGCATATCTTCCCGCGGGATGGATGCAGCCGCTCCAACACGCCCGCACTCCCAATGTCGCCCGCATGCACCACAACGTCGCACTGCGAAGCGATCGCGGCGATGTGGGGATTGATTTCGCCATGAGTGTCCGCAACCAGCAGCACCGACAGGGACGAAGCTACCCTCTTCCTTAGTCGTTTATTCCCGCGCATTGAATTTGCCTGCGTACAAGTCCGGCGGCCCGACCGTTTCTATTCCATCAGGCGGCATTTGGTCGCAACAGGACTGTCACCATGCAGTTGCCCGTCAACCTTTCCGCCGGTCGGTGCTTGACCGGTCATTTTCAGCGCCCGTACACTCATTCCGCTCTTAAAATCCCCACTCTAGAGACAAACCACAACATATTCAGGAGGAGTTAAATATGAAACACGGAGCGCTCGCCTCTGTCGTACCGGGGCTGATTGTATTCTTAGCGATCGGCTCGCTTGCTGCGCAAGCTGGTGACGACGAGCACCATCACCGTCGCAACCTCGACGCTGATCTGACCAGCTACAACGAAGTGCCAACGCTGTCGACGCGCGCAACCGCCGATATGGACGCGCGCATCAACAAGGACGAAACGGAAATTACCTATACGTTGGAGTACAAAGGTTTCGGCACGAACGTAGCCCAAGCGCATATCCATCTGGGACGGCGCGCCGTGAACGGCGGTGTCATGGTGTTCTTCTGCTCGAACCTGGGTAACGGACCGGCCGGGACGCCGACCTGTCCGAACAACGCGGACGCGGACGGTACGTTCTCCGGAACCGTCAGCGGCACCTGGACCGCGGCAAGCGTGATCGGCGGAGCCGCTGCGGCGGGAGTACCGGCGGGGGCGCTGGCCGACGTGATTGCCGCCATTCGTGCGGGCGCGACCTACGCGAACATTCATACAACGCGGTTCCCGGCGGGCGAAATTCGCGACCAAGTGAAGGCGTTCGGTTTCTAGAAAAAATCGCCTCGATTAGTATCGAGACCGGACCGCGCGATGCGCGGTCCGGTTTTTTTACGCCCGCGGCGCGCTCGCTGTCAGCAAGGATGCGCTACAGCATGGACCGGATAGCGGCGCTGCACCAGTCGATCACGGTCCCGATCCACGGCATGATGCCGATCAGAACAAGCGCGTTGACCGACAGAAGAAAGCGAACGTCGTTCGGCGCCGAAATATCGATGGTCTCTACCGGATCATCGAAGTACATCAACTTCACGACCCGCAAGTAGTAAAAAGCGCCGATCACCGCGAACAAAACCGACAGCACGGCGAGCCAAACCATCCCAGCGCCGACCACCGATTGGATTACCAGCAGCTTCGCGTAGAACCCGGCGGTCGGGGGAACACCGGCAAGCGAAAACATCAATATCAGCATCAGCAACGCGTACCAAGGACTACGCTGATTGAGCCCCTTGAAGTCTTCCAGCCGATCGGCCTCGAAGCCCGCCCGCGACAATAAAATGACGACGCCGAAGGCACCGAGGCTCATTACCGTGTAAATAAGAACGTAAAAAAGTGCCGAGGCGTATCCCGATGCGGAAGCGCTCAGAATGCCGAGCACGAAGAACCCCATGTGCGAGATCGCGGAGTAAGCGAGCATGCGCTTGATACTCGCCTGCGCGATGGCGATGACGTTACCGAGCCCCATCGACAGGACGGCGAGTATGATCAGCATGTCTTGCCAAGAGCCGGCGAGACCCTCGAGCCCACCGACCAGCAGACGCATCACCAACGCGAACGCGGCGATCTCCGGTGCGGTGCTGATGTAAACCGTGACCGCGGTCGGCGCGCCGTGATAAACGTCGGGCACCCACATGTGAAACGGCACCAAGGCTAGCTTGAACGCAATCCCGACGACGATGAACACCAAACCGAAGATCAGCACGATATCGTTGGGACTCACCGCGGCGATGGCGCGGTGCACGGTGGAGATCTCGAGGCTTCCGGTCGCGCCGTACAGCATCGACATCCCGTAGAGCAACATGCCGGAGGCCATCGCGCCGAGCACGAAATACTTCATCGCCGCTTCGGTCGCGGTCGCGGAATCGCGCTGAAATGCGACCATGGAATAAAGCGAAAGCGACAGCAGCTCGAGCCCGAGATAAAGCGGCAGGAAGTGGCTCGCCGACACCATCACCATCATCCCGACGACGCCGAAGAGACCGAGCACGAAATATTCGCCGCGCAGCATTTCGCGGCTGCGCAAGTAGTCGCGCGAATATGCGAACACGAAGAATGTGAGCAGATAGATCGCGAGCTTGAGCAGCACCGCGAGCGGATCCGCCACGTACATACCGTTGAAAAAATGGCCGGACCTGTCGACCAAAGCGAGCGTAATCGCGGCCGCGCCGACCAGCGTGAGCTGCGACAAAATATAGGAAATCGAGCGCGCGCGCGGCGGCAGGTACAGCTCGACGAGCAAAATGACGCACGCCATCGCAAACACGAATATTTCCGCGGCCGCGGCGACGAGCCCTGATAGATTGGCATCCATTCTGCGCTAGAGCTTCGAGTGACTTACGTGAACCAGTAAATTGTCGACGGAAGCGTGGATCACGTCGAGAAACGGCTTCGGCCAGAGCCCCATGACGAGTACCGCCACCGCGAGCGCCGCCAGGAACGACGCCTCGCGCGCACCGACATCGGCGAGGGTGGCGACTTCCGCGCGTTTCACGTCGCCGAAGATCACACGCTTGTACATCCACAGGGTATAGGCGGCGCCGAAAATCAGCGTTGTGGCGGCGACCGCGGCGAACCAGACATTCATATGGAAGGCGCCGATGATGACCAGGAACTCGCCGACAAACCCCGAGGTCCCCGGTAAACCGCTGTTCGCCATCGCGAACAGCATAAAGAACGCGGCGTACATCGGCATCGACTTAGCCACCCCGCCGTAGTCCGCGATCATGCGCGAGTGCAGCCGGTCGTACAGCACGCCGACGCACAGGAATAACGCGCCCGATACGAAACCGTGGGACACCATTTGAATGATTCCGCCTTCCACGCCCTGGGCGTTGAAGACAAAAAACCCGAGCGTCACGAAGCCCATGTGCGCGACCGAGGAATACGCGATGAGCTTCTTCATATCTTCTTGCACCAGCGCCACCAAGCCGATGTAGACGACCGCGATCAACGACAGCGCGATCATTAACCATGCGAGCGCGTGCGACGCGTCCGGCGTGATCGGGAGCGAAAAACGCAGGAAGCCGTACGCCCCCATCTTCAGCATGATCGCGGCGAGGATCACCGAGCCACCGGTCGGCGCCTCGACGTGCGCGTCCGGCAACCACGTATGCACCGGCCACATCGGCACCTTCACCGCGAAGGCGGCGAGGAACGCCAAGAAAATCAGAATCTGCGGCGTGAGGCCGAGCCGTTGTGCATGAAACGCAAGGATGTCGAAGCTTCCGGCCTGGAAGTAGAGATAGATCAGCGCGACCAGCATCAGCACCGAGCCGATGAATGTATAGAGAAAGAACTTGATCGTTGCATAGACCCGGTTCGGGCCGCCCCAAAGGCCGATGATGATAAACATCGGCACCAGCATCGCTTCCCAATAGACGTAGAAGAGAATCGCATCGACGGCGCTGAAGACGCCGATCATCAGCCCTTCCATCAACAGGAACGCGGCGAAGTATTGCGCGACTCGCGTCTCGATCACTTCCCACGCGGAAATGACGACGAGCACCGTGCTGAAACTGGTCAGCAGAATCAGCAGCAGCGAAATACCGTCGATACCGACGTGATAACGAATCTTGAAGGCCTCGACCCACGCATAGTTTTCCACGAACTGCATCTGCGACGTACGAAGATCGAAACCGGCGTAAAGCGGAATCGTCGCCGCAAACGAGAGCACTGCGAACGCCAGCGCGAGACGGCGGGCAAGCGCCGCGTTCTCGTCGCCGCCGGTCGCCAGCACGACGACACCGCCGACGATCGGCAGCCAGATCGCGAGGCTGAGCAGGTGCGCGCCGATCATCCGCGGTGCACGAAGAAAGTAATCAGCAGGAACAGGCCGAGAATCATCGCGAAGGCATAGTGGTAAACGTAACCGGATTGGATCTGGCGGATGATGGCCGACGCCCAGCCGATGATTCGCGAACTTTGGCTCGAGGGCAGTCGCCTCAACCGCTGCCGAATGCCGAAACGCGGTACCTTCGCCGTCGCCGGGCTAAG
>JBGPCS010000029.1:0-12034 GCA_041481875.1 Sulfurifustaceae bacterium | reverse complement strand
GGCGCAAGTGTGGGTTACGGAAATCGATCCGATTTGCGCGTTACAAGCGGCCATGGAAGGCTATCGGGTAGTCACCATGGACTACGCGGCCGACAAGGCCGACATTTTCGTCACCGCGACGGGCAACTACAAAGTCATCACTCACGATCACATGGGGCGGATGAAGCACAACGCGATCGTGTGCAACATCGGCCATTTCGACAATGAAATCGACATCGCGTCGTTGAAGCAGTACAAGTGGGAAAGTATCAAGCCGCAAGTCGATCACATTATTTTTCCAGACGGCAAGCGGCTCATCCTTCTGGCCGAGGGGCGCCTGGTAAATCTCGGTTGTGGCACCGGCCATCCGAGCTACGTCATGTCCTCGTCCTTCGCCAACCAGGTGCTGGCTCAAATCGAGCTGTACGCCAACCCATCCCGCTACCCCGTCGGCGTTTATATCCTGCCCAAGGCTCTCGATGAAAAAGTGGCGCGCCTGCAGTTGAAGAGGTTGAGCGCGACGTTGTCGGAGCTGACCGATGAGCAGGCCCGCTACATTGGCGTGCCGAAGGACGGCCCCTACAAAACCGAACACTACCGTTATTGATCGGGCGATCAGTCATTAGTTAACGGATCGCCTGCGCGCGCCGGGCTGGTTGATATGCACTTGCAAAAGGACCGTCACCACAGCTTCAGTTTTGAGTTCTTCCCGCCGAAAGAACCGCAAGCGAGCGCTAACTTGCACGAAGCGGCGACGGCGCTGTTGCGACTGAGGCCCCACTATGCGTCCGTCACCTACGGGGCGGGTGGCTCTACGCGGCAGGGCACGTATGAAACGATCAAAGGTTTGCGCGAACAAGGGTTCCACACCGCGCCACACCTCTCTTGCATCGGGGCGACGCGGGCAAGTCTACTCGAACAGCTACGCGCGTATAGAACGCTTGGGATAAGTCATATCGTGGCCTTGGGGGGCGATCTACCTTCTGGGATGGCGTCCCCGGGCGAGTTCCGCTACGCGTACCAACTGGTGGAGCTAATCCGTGCGGAGACCGCGGACGCCTTTCACATCGAAGTCGCGTGCTACCCCGAAGTGCATCCGCGCGCGGCGAGCGCTGCCGAGGACTTACGCAACTTTCAGCGAAAGGTTGAGTGCGGGGCGAATTCCGCGCTTACGCAATATTTTTACAATCCCGAAGCCTACTTTCGCTTCGTGGACGACTGCGAAGCGCGGGGCCTGAAGATTCCGATCGTGCCGGGCGTCATGCCAATTACCAATTACAAACAGCTCGCACGCTTTTCGGACAATTGCGGCGCCGAAATACCGAGGTGGATACGCAAGCGGTTGGAGAGCTTTGGCGATGACCTGCACGCCATTCGCGCCTTCGGGCTTGACGTCACCACCGAGCTTTGCGATCGATTACTTTCCAGCGGAGCTCCGGGCTTGCACTTCTACACGCTGAACCGCGCGGGACCCGCTGTCGCGATCTGGGAGCGTCTCGGCCTGTCGCACAGATGAGCCGACGATCGAGCTCCGTCTAGGTCTCAATGTCGCTTTACGCTATCGGTGACGTTCAGGGGTGCTACGACGAACTGCAGCGACTGCTTGACGGTATCCGTTTTGACCCCGTCAGCGACCGACTTTGGTTTACCGGCGATCTGGTAAATCGCGGACCCCGTTCCCTCGATGTGCTTCGGCTCGTCGTGAGTCTCGGCGATCGTGCAGTCTCGGTGTTGGGAAACCACGATCTGCATTTGCTTGCGGTGGCCGCGGGCGCGCGGCCGCTTTCTCCGCAAGATACGTTCCAGGATGTACTGGGAGCTTCCGACAGGGCCGAGTTGATCGAATGGCTGCGTGCGCAGCCATTGTTACGCAAAGACATCGAGCTGGGATGCCTCCTCGTTCATGCGGGTCTGCTGCCGCAGTGGGACGCCGGCACCGCCGAGGCTTGTGCGCGCGAAGCGGAAGCGGCAATCCGGGGATCGCGTTGCGGTGAACTGCTGTGTCACATGTACGGCGACAAACCGGATCTTTGGAACGACGAACTAGCGGGCTGGGATAGGCTGCGGCTGATCGTGAACGCGTTCACACGCCTGCGATTTTGCGATGTAAGGGGTCGCGCCGACTACCGCCATAAAGGCGCTCCCGGCTCCCAGGCGCCCCATCTTGTTCCGTGGTTCGCGGTCCCAGGCCGACTAACTCGAGGCGAACGCATTGTTTTCGGCCATTGGTCACTGTTGGGTTTCTGGGACAAAGACGGCGTTCTCGGTCTCGATACGGGATGCGTATGGGGTGGGCGATTGACCGCGGTGCGCCTAGAGCGCGACCGGCATGAAATCGTTAGCGTGCACTGTCGCGGGTCCCGCTGAGTCGTGCAAAAACGAAGCCCGCGCGGCACAATGAAACGCAAAATCAAGATGCCACTAGAGAGATGACGGACGATAAGCACAGCATTGACGTTACGGTGAAGACTACGTACGTCTCCGCTCAGTCGGCACCGGAAAACAACCGGTATGTGTTCGCCTATACGGTGACCATTACAAACTCCGGCGACATCCCCGCGCGCCTGCTCACGCGACACTGGATCATCACCGACGCCAACCAAAAAACCCAGGAAGTTCGCGGCGAGGGTGTTGTCGGCGAACAGCCGTACCTGGTGCCTGGGATGACATTCGAATATACGAGCGGAACGATATTAGAGACGCCGGTCGGCGTCATGCGGGGGAGTTATCAGATGGAAGCCGACGACGGCACGCGATTCGACGCGGAGATCCCAGCTTTCACGCTAAGTGTCCCCCGAACTTTGCACTGAGGGTTGCTCAAATATCCAGGTTAGAAACGAGGAGCGCGTTCTTTTCGATGAACTCGCGCCGCGGCTCGACTTGGTCCCCCATTAGCATGCTGAACACTTCTCCGGCGGCAACGTCGTCGTCCGCGTTCACTTTGAGCAACCGGCGGGCGGTCGGATCCATTGTCGTTTCCCACAGCTGCTCGGGGTTCATCTCACCTAGGCCCTTGTAGCGTTGAATCGTCTGACCGCGTCGCGCTTCACCGAGCAGCCAATTAAGGGCGGCATCGAACGTCGGGGAGGTTTGACTGTGCTCGCCTCGGCGCACAGTCACCGGCGCGCTGAAAAGCGCGATCAATTGCTCGCCCAGTGAGTGGATAGCGGCAAAGTCTTGGGTTCCAAAAAAATCGCTGTCGATCCGCGATGCGACACTGCTTCCGTGCTCATGACGTATCACGTCGATATCGTACAGCGACGTTCGGCTATTTACGCCCACGCTGAGCTCAAAACGGATCGCACCACTCGGATCGTCATTTACTCTAGTTTGCAGCTCGTTCGCCAGGCGGCGTGTTTGCACGACATCCTTCAGCGTATCGCCGTTCACAAACGGAAGGTACGCTAACTGTTGCAGAACCTTTGCGTCGTATCGCCGCGATAGACGCCGTATGCTTTCCTGGACCGAGAGATACCGGCGGCTGAGATCGGCGAGTTCGGGGCCGGTCACGCTATTACCATTCGACAACATTAGCGCAGCGCCTTCTAGGGCTACCGAGAGCAGGTACTCCTGAAACTCGACGTCGTCTTTCAAATATCGTTCTTGCTTACCGTGCTTCACTTTGTAAAGCGGCGGCTGCGCGATATAAATGTGCCCGCGCGTGATAAGGTCGCTCATCTGCCGGAAGAAGAAGGTTAGTAGCAGCGTTCTGATATGTGAGCCATCGACGTCCGCATCAGTCATAATGATGATGCGGTGATAGCGCAACTTGTTGATATCGAACTCGTTCTCACCTATCCCGGTACCCAATGCCGCAATGAGCGTAGCAACCTCGACGGAAGACAACATGCGATCGAAGCGGGCTCGCTCGACGTTCAGAATCTTGCCCTTTAGCGGTAGCACCGCCTGGTTTCGCCGGTCGCGGGCCTGCTTTGCTGAACCTCCGGCGGAATCGCCTTCGACAATGTAGAGCTCACAAAGAGCCGGGTCGCGTTCTTGGCAATCGGCTAGTTTCCCCGGCAATCCCGCGAAATCGAGCGCACCCTTGCGCCGGGTCAGCTCTCGGGCTTTGCGAGCTGCCTCGCGCGCGCGTGCCGCTTCAATTATTTTGAGCGCGATGGCGCGTGCGTCGGCTGGATTTTCGAGCAAGAACTCTTCGAGCTTCTCGTTTACTACGGATTCGACTACGCCCTTCACTTCCGAGGAGACGAGCTTCTCCTTCGTCTGCGAAGAGAATTTAGGGTCGGGCATCTTAATTGACAGAACGGCTGTTAGCCCCTCCCTTGCATCGTCACCCGTCGTTGCGATTTTTTCCTTCTTCGCTAGGTCAGATGTTTCTATATAGTGATTTAGCGTACGAGTCATCGCGGCTCGCAGGCCTGCTAAATGGGTACCTCCGTCCTTCTGAGGAATGTTATTGGTGTAACAGTAGATGTTCTCTTGATAGGAGTCGTTCCATTGCATGCACAGTTCGACCACGGCGCCGCCACTTCGCTCTGCGTGGATATAGATGGACTTAGAATGTAGCGCCGTCTTGCTTCGGTTCAGGTGCTCGACGAAGGCAGCAATCCCACCTTTATATTCGAAGATGTCCTGTTTGGCCGAACGTTCATCCTGAAGCGTGATGCGAACACCGCTATTCAGAAAAGATAACTCCCGAAGTCGCTTCGCCAGAATGTCGTACTGGAAAATTGTATTAGTGAAAATAGTGGAGCTGGGTCGAAACGTTACCTCGGTTCCGGTCTCGTCGGTCTCGCCGACGGCCGCCAGCGGCGCTAACGGCTCGCCCCCCAGATACTTTTGGTAATGCTCCGTGCCGTCCCGCCGGATCGTAAGCTCCAATGTTTCAGAGAGCGCATTGACGACCGATATGCCCACGCCATGTAGGCCGCCGGAGACTTTATAGGAGTTCTGATCGAACTTCCCGCCGGCGTGTAGGACGGTCATGATCACCTCTGCGGCGGACCTGCCCTCTTCCACGATAATGCCGGTCGGAATACCGCGGCCGTTGTCGGAAACGGTGATGGCATTGTCGGTGTGCACCACAACCTTGATGTCAGTGCAGAACCCGGCCAGCGCTTCATCAACGGAATTGTCGACGGCCTCAAACACCATGTGGTGAAGTCCGGTACCGTCGTCTGTGTCGCCGATGTACATACCAGGACGCTTACGGACGGCCTCGAGTCCCTTAAGGACTTGAATGCTGTGCGTATCGTACGAGGAGGAACGAGGAGGTATTGCAGGATCCATGTAACCCTTAGTCTAACATCTCCCTACCTGCAGGCGTGGCCTGGCGATTGGGGGGCCAAGGGCAAAGCCTAGGTAGAAGTTTGGGTTCTGGGTATTGTTTCACGTGGAACGACTCATAGCCTCATCGGCATGACAATATACTGGGTGTGCGGATCGTCCGATGGACGGAGCGTACAACTACTGTTGGGATCATTAAGGCCTAACACGACTTCGCTCGATGTAATTGCGTTCGTTGCGTCCAGTAAATAAGTTACGTTGAATCCGATCTCCATTGCGTCGCCGCTATAGGTCGTCTCGATTTCCTCGACCGCCTCCTCTTGCTCAGGATTATGGGCGCTTATCCTTAAACTACCCGGTTCCAAACTTAATCTAACTCCCCGATATTTCTCGTTGGCGAGTATTGCCGCGCGGGTTAATGCATCTTTAAGGATTTGTTTATCCAATCGGATTAGCTTGCTTTGGCTGCTCGGCACTACTTTGGTGTAGTCAGGGAACTTTCCGTCGATTAGTTTCGACGTTAGCGTGACTTCGGCGGTTCCTACACGTACGTGGTTCAGCCCTATTTCTAGGTGGATGGGGGTGCTTTCGCTTGCCAGCAGCCGGCTAATCTCAAGAATGCCCTTCCGCGGAACGATAACCTGCAGAGGCTTTACAGCTGCGTCGATGACGCACTCGGTTATAGCCATACGGTGCCCATCGGTAGCCACCGCCCGTAGTCGCTTGCCATCTATCTCAACATACAGCCCGTTTAAGTAATACCGTACGTCTTGTTGTGCCATACAAAATGCCGTTCGCTCGATTACATTTTTGAACAGCACTTGGTCTATACCCACCCTATGTTCAAACTGACCCACCTCAACTATCGGAAACTCCGCCGAAGAAAGCGTAGATAGGCTGAAGCGACTCTTCCCTGATTTGAGTATCACTTTATCGCCCTGCTTAGAAAGACCAACCAACGCGCCAGCAGGCAGCGCACGGCAAATGTCGAAAAGCTTACGTGCGGGGAGTGTGAACTCACCTGGCTCATCGACTACGGCCGGCGCTGTCGCCAATACCTCAACCTCCAAATCGGTTCCTGTAAACGAAATTTTCCCGTCTAGAGTCTTGATCAGCGTATAGGCCAATATGGGTAAGGTCTGGCGACGCTCCACCACACTTGCAACCATACCGACTGGCTTAAGTAGTATTTCTCTTTCGAGTTGTATCCGCATCGAAGCTCCTAGTGTTTGAGTTCGCCAAAGCTCCTTTCTAATTAATTTAAAATTGGATATAAATTGTTTGTAATAGTAATTACGTGCTGCAAAACTGTAGATAAGCTCAGCTCTGTGTGGCGGAGTTGTTGAGTTTGTAGTGGACTTTATCCCACTACGCTATTGTGCAAGTCTGTGGAAAAGCTCTAGTAAGGTCTGTGGATGCTTATATGGACATCGATACCACCGCTCTTTTCCACAGCTAATTAACTATCTCTACGTCGTCAATATACGCAGCAGATTGTTATAGTCCTCATCTACACGAGTGTCTTTCTTCACTAACTCAGCAATTCTCCGACATGCGTGTAGAACAGTCGTGTGGTCACGGCCACCAAAAGCTTCACCAATCTCCGGTAAACTGTGATCGGTAAGTTCTTTAGCAATCGCCATAGCGATCTGCCGGGGACGCGCCACCTGACGGGAGCGATCCTTGGCATGTAGGTCGGATAAACGAATCTTGAAATATTCGGCTACGGTTTTCTGAATGTTATTTATCGTCACCAAGCGTTCCTGAAAACTTAATAGATCCTTTAGGCTGTCCGCGGCAAGTTCGGTATCTACCGCCCGCCCGGTAAAAAACGCGCTGGCAAGTACGCGACGCAGAGCACCCTCAAGTTCCCGCACATTAGAGCGGACCCGCTTAGCTATAAAAAAAGCGACTTCTTCCGCTAGCTCAACTCCTTCTTGTCTCGCCTTGTTGATAAGAATGGCGACACGCGTCTCCAACTCCGGTGGTTCGATCGAAACAGTAAGACCGGACCCAAACCGCGAGATAAGTCGTTCCTCAACTCCAGTTAGCTCCTTCGGGAACCGATCTGCGGTAATGATGACCTGATGGCCAGCCTCTACTAATGCATTGAATGTATGGAAAAATTCTTCCTGAGAGCGTTCTTTGCCAACGAAGAATTGAATATCATCGATAAGTAAAGCATCGAGACCGCGGTAGAGGCGCTTGAAGTCGTTTATCGTGTTGTGCTGTAGCGCCTTGACCATGTCGGCGACAAACCGCTCCGAGTGTACATAGGCGATATTGATATCAGCCCGACGAGTAACCATCAGATTCCCCGCCGCCTGCATCAAATGTGTTTTCCCTAACCCAACACCGCCGTAAATGAAGAGAGGGTTATAGGATGCACCCGGGTTCTCACCTACCTGACGTGCCGCGGCGCGCGCGACTTGATTGGATTTACCCTCGACATGGGTATCAAAAGCGAATTCTGGATTTAACCGTCCCAACAACGGGGTGCGCTTACGGTTACTCTCAAGCGGCGGCCTCGCGGTTGCAGCGGACTCCCTTTCCCCTGCGCGCCGCAATTGGCTTCCGACCTCAATTACCACTCTCGGCGTAGACACGTTGCTGCTGTACTCGCCAACCAGTTCACCAATGCGCTTCATAAAACGGTCCCGCACCCATTCCATGACGAATCGATTCGGTGCAAGCAACCGAAGAGCGTCGCCGTCTTGGACCGGCTGAAGCGGACGTATCCACGTATTGAATTGCTGTGGAGATAACTCTTCCTCCAGGCGGCCAAGGCATTTATCCCAAAGCGGCATCTGTGGCACTACAGCGCTCATGGCGATCGGGTGCAGGTGACTGGAGAGACGGCGAGTCTAGCCGTTCGGCTCGCGTCGTTCCAGGGTGTGAGGAACGCCGAAACTCATTCCGTCGAACGGTTTGGATTGACAATGCTGTCCGGAAGAAATAAGTTTGCGCGCCCAACTGCAGACACTGCGGCGAGCTGGCAATGCGAGATCAGACATGAAGCGTACTTATCAGCCGGGAGTGCTCAAACGAAAACGCACTCACGGTTTCAGGGCCAGAATGCGTACCGTCGGCGGGCGCGCAGTAATTAACCGTCGTCGCGCGAAGGGCCGGGCGCGCGTGAGCGCGTAGCCCCGTTGGTGCGCGCGCCGCTCGGATTAGCGCGCGCACAGCGTCTTGGTCGACCGGTAGAGTACGACGCGGTCCGCCGAGGCGGTCGAAAAATACGCGATCCGCTCTTTCTCGTTACCGCGGCTGTGCGCGGCGGTAGCGCCCGCATCGGTCTAGCCGTATCCCGACGTGTTTCTACGAAGGCAGTGACACGTAACCGTATTAAGCGACAGATAAGAGAGTCTTTTCGGACGCACCAAGTCATGTTGCACGGCCTAGATGTAGTGGTGATTGCCCAACCAGCCGCAGCTGCGGCCGACAATGCAACTCTCGCCGGTTCGTTGAGCAAACATTGGCGACGTTTGGTTTCCCAATGCGACAATTGCTAATCGCGTTCTTGAAAGCTTATCGCTACGTCCTCAGCCCGTTAGTGGGAACGCAATGTCGTTTTTATCCTAGCTGTTCGGCGTACGCGCTCGAAGCCCTCGGGTGTCATGGGGCGATGCGTGGCGGATTGCTAGCGATTCGGCGCGTGGTCCGTTGTCATCCGTGGCACCCAGGCGGCTTCGATCCGGTACCGCCGATGGACTCGTCAAACCACCATGGATAACTATCGCCTCGTCCTGTTGCTTGCATTGGGGTTGATCCTGGTATCGCTCTGGCAAGCTTGGCAAGAGGACCAGCGGGTGCGGCACCCGACTTCGCCTCTTGCCCCGACGGAAACAGCGGCGAACCCGAGCACGCAGTCGGCCGCCGCACCCGCGCTGCCAGGCACCCCAGCACCCGGCGCCTCGCGGGCGATCGCGGAGACCGAACGTGGTCAACGGATCGTCGTGACAACTGACGCCATGCGTGCCGAAATCGACACACTCGGCGGCGACTTGCGGAGCCTATGGCTGCTGCGACATTCCGTATCGGTTGATCGCCCGGACGAGCCGTTTCCACTGTTGCAAGAAACCGATAAAGATTTCTTTATCGCCCAGTCAGATTTGATTCGTCCCGGAACGAAGTGCTTCGCCGATAGAGTTAAATACTCGGCTGAGGCGACGCACTATACGCTTGGACCGGGAATGAATGAGTTGCGAGTACCGCTTTCCTGGCGGGCAACGAACGGCGTGCGCTACACGAAGACCCTGGTCTTTCATCGCGGCGGTTATGTAGTCGATGTCGAATATTCCGTTGAAAACCGGACCGCTACCGACTGGTCCGGGTTTTTTTGCGGGCAGTTCCAGCATTCCTACGTCGAGCAAGGCGGAATGTTTTCTCTGCCGACCTACACCGGCGGCGCGACCTATACGACCGAAAGCAAATATCGAAAAATTCCGTTCGACGATATGTCCAAGCCATTGAGCGTCGAGACGAAGGCTGGTTGGGTTGCCATGCTGCAGCACTATTTCGTCGCGGCCTGGATCCCGGAAGCGAATGACCGCAGCCAGTTCTACAGCTATGCGCTGCTGCCGAATCAGCGCTACGCGATCGGCGTGATCGACGTAACACCGACCACCGTCGCACCCGGACAAACCGCGCACGTGCACGCACGGCTCTACGCAGGGCCGAAGGATCAGGATCGGTTGGCAGAGATCGCTCCGGGACTGGAGCTCACGGTGGATTACGGTTGGTTGACGGTTATCTCCGCGCCGCTCTTCTGGCTATTGTCGTGGATTCATCGCTGGGTCGGAAATTGGGGATGGTCGATTATTATTTTGACCGTGCTGATCAAGCTCGCCTTTTATCCGCTATCGGCGACGAGCTACAAGTCGATGGCGCAGATGAAAAAGTTGCAACCCAAAATGCAGAGCTTGAAGGAACGTTACGGCGAAGATCGTCAGAAGCTCAATCAGGCGATGATGGAGCTGTACAAGACCGAGCGTATCAATCCGCTCGGCGGTTGTCTGCCGATTGTGATTCAGATTCCGGTGTTCATCGCGCTCTATTGGGTATTGCTCGAGAGCGTCGAAATGCGCCAAACGCCGTTCGTGCTGTGGATTCGCGATCTATCGACCCCCGACCCCTATTTTGTGCTGCCGATCGTGATGGGCATTACGATGTATGCGCAGCAATTGCTGAACCCGCAGCCACCGGACCCGGTGCAGCGCCGTATTTTTATGATTATGCCGGTCGCCTTCACGGCTATGTTTTTGTTCTTCCCGGCGGGTCTCGTGCTCTATTGGGTGGTCAACAACATTCTGTCGATTCTGCAGCAATGGCGCATCAATCAAGTAATAGTTGCGAAGGGCAACTGATTTTCCGGTTGTGAAAACATCCGCCACCATTGCCGCCTTGGCCACGCCGCCTGGGTTGGGTGGAATCGCGGTGGTGCGTATCTCGGGTTCGCTAGTTCCGCACATTGCGCGCGCGGTTTTGGGTGACGTGCCGCCACCTCGACACGCCGTATGGCGCAAGTTTCTTGATGCCGAGCACTGCGAGTTGGATCACGGCATCGCACTGTTTTTTCCAGCCCCGTATTCCTTTACCGGCGAAGACGTGCTCGAGCTGCACGCCCATGGTGCGCCCGTTGTGATCGACATGTTGCTCAAACGTCTCGTCGCGCTTGATGCTCGATTGGCTCGACCGGGAGAGTTTTCCGAGCGCGCGTTTCTAAACGGCAAGATCGATCTCGTTCAAGCCGAGGCGATCGCCGATCTGATCAACGCGGGTTCCGAGGCTGCGGCACGTTCGGCGTTGCGGTCAGTGGCCGGAGAGTTTTCTCGACGCGTCCACTCGATCGTGAACGATTTGGTTCGCTTGCGCATCTACGTGGAAGCGGCGATCGACTTTCCGGAAGAAGAAATCGACTTTCTCCAAGACGCCCGCGTGTCGTCGGACCTCTCGGCGCTGGCTGAACGAATCGACACGCTTCTGGTCGAGACGCAACAAGGCTGCCTGTTGCAGGCGGGGATGACGGTCGTGCTCGCCGGGGCGCCAAACGCGGGCAAGTCGAGTTTGTTAAATGCGCTCGCAGCGGAGGACGCCGCCATCGTCAGCTCCCTACCCGGCACAACGCGGGACATCGTGCGCGCATGCATACATCTGGACGGCATGCCGGTGCACGTACTCGATACCGCGGGGCTTCGAACGAGTGTCGATCCGATCGAGCGAGAGGGCGTAGAGCGTGCTCACGCGGCAATGGAACGAGCGGACCGCGTACTGCTGGTGGTCGATGACAGCTTGCGCACGGAATCTTCGGTTGATGACTTGTTGCGATCTTTACCCGTCGGGGCTTCTGTCACGATCGTCTACAACAAAATCGATCTGACCGGGCGAGTGCCCGGACAACGGAAAGCAAACGAAGAAGCGGCTCTCGGTGTATCCGCCAAGACCGGCGACGGTATCGACGCGCTGCGCACGCACCTCAAGCGCTGCATGGGTTTTCAAGCGGCGGGCGAAGGCGGGTTCATCGCGCGCCGCCGACATCTGCTCGCCATCGAAGAAGCGCGCGCTTGCGTAGAGCGCGGCCGACGCCAACTTGCCGACCATCGCGCCGGCGAATTGCTTGCGGAGGAGTTGCGGCGGGCGCAGTGGCAGCTGGGTGAAATTACCGGCGAGTTTACCTCGGAGGATTTGCTCGGGCGTATCTTCGGGAGCTTTTGCATCGGAAAGTAGCGGCGCAACGTTTCGAAAAAGCGGCTAAGTGAAAGCTGGTCTAGCGGTCAGTCGTTTCTCGCGCACCATACGACCCCCG
>JBGPCS010000028.1:0-12081 GCA_041481875.1 Sulfurifustaceae bacterium | reverse complement strand
TACTACGACGTGTCGCTGAAGGAGGCCCGGCTCAAGCGATGCGAGCACCCCGGTTTTACGTTCCAGCGACTCGATATCGTCGATCGCCGCGAGATGTCGCAGCTGTTTGCGCGCTACTCGTTCGATGCGGTCATGCACCTTGCGGCGCAAGCCGGCGTGCGTTACTCGATCGAGAACCCCGCCGCCTATGTCGACGCGAACTTGGTCGGGTTCGGAAATATCTTGGAAGGTAGCCGCCACGGAAAAGTGAAACATCTGGTGTACGCGTCGTCGAGCTCGGTCTACGGCGCGAACACGAAGCTACCGTTCTCCGAGCACGATAATGTGGACCATCCGGTCTCGCTATACGCGGCGACCAAGAAAGCCAACGAGCTGATGGCGCACTCCTATGCGAGTCTGTACGGGCTTGCATGCACCGGACTGCGCTTCTTCACCGTCTACGGACCGTGGGGACGACCGGATATGGCGTTGTTCAAGTTTACCCGCGGCATTCTCGAAGGAAAGCGGATTCCGGTTTTCAATCACGGCAAGATGACGCGCGACTTCACTTACGTCGATGACATCGTCGAAGGGGTCGTGCGCACGATCGATCGTCCCGCGCGAGGAAACCCCGAATGGTCGGGCGCGCGTCCGGACTCGGCGACGAGCTACGCGCCCTATCGGGTTTACAACATCGGCAACAATCAACCCGTCGAGTTGATGCGCTACATCGCCGCTCTCGAACAGGCGCTTGGGCGCAAAGCGGAGATCGAATTTCTTCCGATGCAAGACGGCGACGTTCCGGCGACGTATGCCAACGTCGAGGGGCTACAAGCAGACATGGGCTTTCGCCCGCGCACGCCGGTCGAAGAGGGCGTGCGGCGGTTCGTCACGTGGTATCGAGAGTACTACCGCCTGTAGCGACGCGATGAAGTCCGCGACAATTCATCCGGTAATTTTGTCGGGCGGGTCCGGTACGCGCCTCTGGCCGTTGTCGCGCGAACACTACCCCAAGCAACTGCTCCAACTGGTCGGCGAAGGCACGCTGTTGCAGCAGACGGTCGATCGCCTTACCGGAATACAAAACGTCGCCGATCCGATCGTCGTGTGCAACGAAGAGCACCGATTCTTGATCGGAGAACAGATTCGCCAAATTGGGCGCCGAGCGGCGTCCTTGATTTTAGAACCGGTCGGCCGAAACACTTGTCCGGCGGTCACGCTCGCCGCTCTGTCGCTCGCCGGTCGCGCGCCCGATGCGCCGATGCTGGTGATGCCCGCCGATCACGTCATCAAGGACACCGCCGCGTTCCACGCGTCGGTAGCCGCGGCGTTGCCCCTGGCAGAGAGCGGCCGGCTGGTCACGTTCGGAATCCACCCGACCTCGCCCGCAACCGGGTACGGCTACATTCGTCAAGGCGAGGGGAACGCGGTCGCGGAATTTGTCGAGAAGCCCGACGAACCCACGGCACGACGCTACATTGAGTCCGGCAATTATCTTTGGAACAGCGGAATGTTTCTGATGCGGGTCGGCGTATGGCTGGAGGAGCTGCAACGCTTCGCGCCCGATATATCGAAACAATGTCAGGCCGCGTTCGCGAACGGCAAACAGGACGGTGAGTTTTATCGCGTGGGCGTCGATGCATTTCGCGATTGCAAGAGCGATTCTATCGACTACGCCGTGATGGAACGGACCGACCGCGCCGCGGTTGTGCGGCTCGATGCCGGATGGTCGGACGTCGGTTCTTGGTCGACGCTTTGGGAGGTTTCATCGCAAGACGCGGACGGCAACGTCGTGCGCGGGGATGCGTGTCTGCACCAGGTACGGAATACGCTGCTCATCGCGCAGCATCGCCTCGTCGCCGCCGTCGGCGTGAAGGATCTGATCGTCGTCGAGACGCCGGACGCCGTCTTGATAGCCGATAAAGACCATGCCCAGGACGTGAAGCATATCGTCGACCGATTGAAATCGCGCAAGCGCAGCGAGCACGTCACTCACCGTCGCGTATACCGGCCGTGGGGATGCTACGAGGGGGTAGACAGCGGCGAGAGATTCCAGGTGAAGCGGCTCACCGTCAAGCCGGGCGCGGCGCTTTCGCTACAGATGCATCATCACCGAGCGGAGCATTGGGTTGTCGTCCGGGGGACAGCACGCGTTACGCGGGACGAGGAAACTTTTATATTGTCAGAGAACCAGTCGACATTTATTCCAATCGGCGCTCGCCATCGTTTGGAGAATCCCGGGACCATCCCGCTGGAGATCGTAGAAGTCCAGTCGGGCAGCTACTTGGGCGAGGACGACATCGTGCGCTTCGCCGACATTTACGACCGAGTCAAGGGTCAGGCGGGATAGCAACCGCGTGACCGTTCGCCGTGTCGTGTGAGGACGAATGCTCGCGATCGTTCAAGCTCGGCTGAGCTCCACGCGTCTGCCCGGCAAAGTGCTGATGAATTTGTGCGGTCGATCGCTCCTAGGCCGCGTCGTGGATCGTCTGTCGAAGGCAAGAACGGTTGACCGGATAGTGGTCGCCACCTCCAGCGGTTCGTCCGATCAAGGGATCGTCGATTTTTGCGAGCGCGAGGGAATCCGCTGTCACCGTGGGCCGCTGGACGACGTTGCCGAGCGTTTTCGGCAGGCAGCGGAGTTCGAAGCGGCCGAGGCGTTCGTGCGCGTCAGCGGCGATAGCCCGTTGATCGACTCCGCGCTTGTCGATCTCGCGGTTAAATACTACGGGCAAGCAGAGTGCGACTTGGTGACCAACGTTCTCGTGCGCAGTTTTCCGAAAGGACAATCCGTCGAGGTGGTGCGTGCCGCCACTTTTAATGGATTCCGCGGTTTGTTGACTGAGGTCCAGCAGAAAGAACACGTGACGAAAGTTTTCTACGAAAATCCGGGGGCGTACCGGATCGTGAGCTTTACCAGCGGCATGAATGCCGGCGCCGTCAATCTATCGATCGATACCCCCGAAGACTTTGCCCGGCTCGAGAAGCTCATCGGTGCGGTGAATGATGATGCCGCAGGTTGGCGCGAGTTGCTGGCGAGCTATCGATCTCTCAACGCGTGAAGGCAACTCGGGCATCCCGTATCAAAGCTGCTGTCATCGGTCTCGGCGTGGGCGAGCGCCATATTGACAGCTATGAATCCGATTCGCGCTGCGAAGTCGTGGCTCTCTGTGACATCAACGCGGAAAGACTCGCGGAGGTCGGCAGCCGCTATCCCGGGAAGTTCTTGACCACGGATCCGTTCGCGCTGCTGCAGGACCCTGCCATCGGCGTCGTCTCCATCGCTTCCTACGACGATGCTCACTACCCGCAAGTCATGACGGCGATTGGGGCGGGCAAGCATGTCTTCGTGGAAAAGCCGCTGTGCCTGATGGACGATGAATTCGATGACATCGATCGCGCGTTGCAGGACCACCCGACCGTGCGCCTGTCATCGAATTTCGTGCTGCGCCGCGCGCCTCAGTTTCGCGAGCTCAAGACCCGAGTCGATGCCGGCGCGCTCGGTCGTCTTTACTATTTTGAAGGGGACTATAACTACGGCCGCATGGAGAAGATTACCGATGGGTGGCGCGGCGAAATCCCCTTCTACTCGGCCTCGCACGGCGGCGCTATTCATCTGATCGACTTGGCGCTCTGGCTCTCCGGTGGGCGGGTAGACGAGGTCACCGCCGTCGGCAATCAGATAGCGACCGCGGGCACGCGCTTCCGTTTCCCGGACATGGTGACCGCACTCCTGCGCTTCGAAGACGGCATGACCGCCAAGGTGACGGCGAATTTCGGTTGCGTGTGTCCGCACCACCACGCACTCAACGTTTACGGCACGCAAGGTACCTTCATTCATGGATATCAGGGCGGCGTGTTCTACCATTCTCGAGATCCCGGCGTGCCCGCGGAAAGAATCGCACTGAGCTACCCGAAAGCGGCCAAAGGAGACGTGCAGCGCACGTTTATCGCGCACATCCTCGACGATACGCCTCCCGAGGTCAGCCTGACCGACGTCATGAACGCTATGTCCGTTTCATTGGCGGTCGAGCGCTCGATGCGCAGTCGCAACTGGGAGCCGGTGCGTTACGCCCAGAGCAGTCGGACGGCAAGAGCGTCTCTTCCAGTTGGCGGTTAACCGAGACCCCACGGTCGCATGTCGATGAAAATTCCATTCGGTATTCCGATGATTGGCGCAGAGGAGCGGAGCGCGGTCGCCGACGTCTTGGCGGGCCCGATTCTCGTGCACGGACCCAAGGCAACCGAGTTCGAGCAGGCGTTCGCAAGTTTTGCCGGTGCGCCGAACGCGGTCAGCGTGTCCTCCTGTACCGCCGGAATGCATTTGATCTACTTTGCGCTCGGCTACGGACCCGGGGATGAAGTGATCGTTCCGGCGCAGACTCACGTTGCCACCGCGCACGCGGTTGAGCTGACGGGAGCGCGTCCGGTGTTCGTGGATGCGGAACCCGTGACCGGCAATATCGACATTTCGCGCATCGAGGCAGCGATCACGTCGCGGACGCGCGCTATTGCCGTGGTTCACTATTTGGGCGTGCCGGTGGATATGCCGGCGGTCGTGGCGATCGCGCGGCGACACAATCTGTTCGTGCTGGAGGACTGCGCGCTGTCGCCCGGCGCCAAGATCGACGGCCTACACACGGGTCTACATGGCGATGCGGGTGTGTTCTCGTTCTATCCGGTCAAACACATCACGACGGCCGAGGGCGGCATGATTGTCCTGCGCGATCCGGCGTTGGCGACTCAGCTCAAGCTCAAGAAGGCTTTCGGCGTGGACCGCACGCACGGCGAACGAAAGATCCCGGGCGTTTACGACACCGTCGCCCTGGGTTTCAACTATCGTATGAGTGAAATCCACGCCGCTATCGGCGTCGAGCAGGTTAAGAAGCTACCCGGTTTTCTCGTGAAGCGCGCGGAGAATCATCGAGCGCTGTCCGAATCGCTGCGCGGCGTCGACGGCATAGCGACCCTTCCCGCGCCGATGGGACGTCTGACCAGTTGTCACTACTGTCTGTCGATCGTTTTGGACGATGATCTCGCGTCCAAGCGCCCGGCGATTATGGATGCGTTGACGGCACGCGGCATCGGATCGAGCGTCTACTATCCGCAGCCGGTGCCGCGTATGCGCTATTACCGCGAAAAATACGGTTACGATCCGGCATGTTTTCCCGTTGCCGCGCGGTTGAGCGATCAATCCATCGCGTTGCCGGTTGGGCCGCATCTGTCGCGAGCGGAAATGAATGAGATCGCTACCGAGTTTAGAAGGATCGTGGAGGAAATGGCATGATCGCCGCGGGTGCATTGAAAGGTAAAGTCGTCGCGTTGATGGGAGGCGCCGGTTTCATCGGTCACAATCTCGCTCTCAGCCTGAAATCGTTCGGCGCCGAGCCCCACGTCGTCGACAGTCTGCAGGTCAACAACCTGGGAGCGTTCACCAGCGGCATCGATCCCAATCCCAACAGCCAGCTGTACATCGGTTTCATCAATCAGCGGCTCGATCTGCTGCGCGGTGCCAAGATTGCGCTGCACATCATCGATATTCGCGACTATCACGTCGTGAGTCGTTGCCTGACTTCGATCAAACCGGATGTCGTGATTCATCTTGCGGCTATCGCCCATGCAAACCGTTCGAACAAGGACCCTTTCAGCACGTTCGACCACAGCATGCGCACGTTGGAGAATGTTTTGGATGCGACGCGCGATCGCAAACCGCATCTGATCTACTTTTCGTCCTCCATGGTGTACGGCAACTTCGACGGGGCGGCGGTCGCCGAGGACCGTCACTGTTCGCCGCTGGGGATTTACGGAGCGCTCAAGTACGGCGCGGAGAAGCTCCTCATCGGATATAACCAGGTTTTCGGATTGCCCTACACCATCATTCGGCCGTCCGCCCTGTACGGAGAGCGTTGCGTAAGCCGCCGCGTCGGGCAGGCATTCATCGAGAACGCCGTGCGCGGCAAGCCGCTCACCGTCAACGGCGACGGATCCGACGCGCTCGACTTTACCTACATCGACGATTTGGTCCAGGGCGTGCTCCGGTGCATCACCCAACCGGAAGCGAAGAATGAGATCTTCAATATCACCTACGGGGATGCGCGACGCATCAGCCAAATGGCCGAGCTGGTGCGGGAACATTTTCCCGGTATCGAATTGATCAATAGCCCGCGCGATAGCCTCATGCCCGAGCGCGGAACCTTAAGTGTCGAGAAGGCTCGCCGGCTGCTCGGGTATGAACCGCAAAACCCACTGGAGAAGGGTTTCGTACGTTACATCAAGTGGTACAAGCAACTGGCCGCGGAGCAACCCGAGCTGTTTCGTGAATACTGAAATTGCCCGCGACGCCGAATACAGCCTCAAGCCGGATGTCTGGCTGACCGCGAGACTCGGCTGCGCCGCCTGGAAAGTCGAGACCGGCGGCCGCGGCGCGCCGCTCGGCACGTTGGATTCAGCCGAACCGCTGTTTGCCTATGCCCGCATCCCGACCGCGGATGTGCGCGCGCTTTGGCGTCTCGGTCGGAACGGGTTTCGGGTGGTCGACGTGGCGCTGACCCTGGAGGGCGCGATTGCTTCGACTGGCGTCGGTGCCGCCGTTCGATTTGCCCGCCCCGCGGATCGCGAGACCGTTGCGCGCATCGCCGGGACCGCGTTCCGCTATTCGCGGTTTCATCTCGATCCGCTGATCCCGAGCGAGATCGCGAACGCGATCAAATCGGAATGGGCCGCCAACTATTTCAACGGAAAACGCGGCGACGGGATGGTGGTAGCCGAACGCGATGGACGCGTGGCCGGCTTCCTACAGTTGCTTTGGGAAGCGGACGAACGACTGCTGATCGATCTCATCGCGGTGGACCCGGCCGATCAGGGCCAAGGCATCGGACGCGACATGATACGTTTCGCGTCTCAGTACGGAACCGGTGATCATCGCCGCCCGAAGCGAATCAAAGTCGGCACGCAGGCGGCGAACACGTCGTCCGTGCGGCTATACGAATCGCTCGGCCTTTGCTTAGTCAACGCGCAGTACGTGCTTCACTACCACGCTAAACCGTCGGCGACTTAGTGCGTATCGGCAACGTAGATCTGCGTCGCGACGTTCTGGTGGTCGCCGAGATCGGCAACAACCACGAAGGCGATTTTGGCCTGGCGCAGGAGTTGATCCATGCCGCCGCCGGTGCCGGCGTCCAGGGCGTGAAGTTCCAGACCATAATCCCGGAACGCTTGGTGAGCCAATGCGAGCCGGCGCGAATCGCCCAGCTCAAGCGTTACGCCTTCGATCGCGATCAGTTCACTGCATTGGCCGATGAGGCGCGGCGCGCCGGCGTGATGTTTTTGTCGACGCCGTTCGCCGTCGAGGTCGTGCCATGGCTCGATGCGCTGGTGCCGGCGTTCAAGATCGCTTCCGGCGACAACGACTTCGCGAATTTGCTCGAAGCGGTTGCGGCCACGGGCAAGCCCATCATTCTTTCCACCGGAATGGCCTCGATCGAGCAGATCAAGAAATCTTGCGCGATCATCGAGAACGCCGCCGCGCCGCGCGCGTCGCCGGAGATAGTGCTGCTGCACTGCGTTTCCGCGTATCCGACGCCGCCGGCGCAGGCGAATCTGCTGGCGATCGCATCCCTCGCGCGGGCAACGGACCGGACGGTCGGCTACTCCGATCACACGCTGGGTATCGAGGCAGCAGTGCTGTCGGTTGCGCTCGGCGCGCGTCTCATCGAGAAACATTTCACGCTGTCGAAGACGCAATCCGACTTTCGCGATCATGCGCTGTCGGCGGACCCGGACGAGCTGGCCGAGCTCGTGCGCTGCGTCAAGCTCGCGCAGGTACTCCTCGGCAACGGCGATAAGATTGTGCAGGAAGCCGAACGATCCACGGTGGCCGCGGCGCGCCGTTCGATCGTAGCGCGGTCGGCACTTTCCACCGGACACGTCTTGACGCTCGCCGATCTCGACTGGCTGCGCCCGGGCGGCGGATTGGCGCCGGGCGACGAGCATCGTTTGCTGGGACGCAAGCTGTCTCGGCCGGTTACGCCGGGCGAGAAGATTACGCCGGAGATGATCACGTGATTACGCAGATCCCGGCGACGAAGCGTCGCGTGACCGCCTGACATGTGCGGCATTGCGGGCTATTTCGGTACCGGCGACGTCAGCAACGAGCGAGTATCTGCGTGCGTTGCGCTGATGGGCCGCCGTGGTCCGGACCACGCGGGGGTTTGGCGCGCGCGCACCGAGTCGGGCCGTCACGTCGTTTTGCTGCACTCGCGCCTCAGCATCATCGATCTCGATCCGCGCGCCAACCAGCCGTTTCGCGACGGCGGCATGGCGTTCGTCATCAACGGTGAGCTTTACAATTACTTGGAGCTGCGTCTCGAGCTGGAGCGAGAGGGGTGCGCCTTCGCGACCCAGTCGGATACCGAGGTGTTTCTCAAGCTGCTCGCACGCCGCGGGCTCGCCGCGTTGACCCAATGTGAAGGCATGTGGGCGTGGGCGCTGTTCGATCAGGCGACCGGAGCGCTCACGTTGTGCCGCGACCGCTTTGGAGAAAAGCCGCTGTATCTTTTCCGGGACGACGGCGGGATTTATTTCGCTTCCGAAATTAAATTCTTGCGCGCGCTCGTCGACCGGCCGTTCCAGGTGAACTATCAGCACCTGTATCGGTATCTCGTGAACGGCTACAAGGCGCTCTACAAAGTAACGGACACATTTTTTAGCGGCGTGGAAGAGCTTCCCGCTTCGTCGTTCCTGAACATCGACGCCGCTGGAAATGCGGCAATTCAGAAATATTGGGTGCCGAAATTCATCCAAGACGACGAGATGACCTACGCGCAAGCGGTTGCGGGAGCGCGACAGGCGCTCATCGACTCGGTAGAGCAGCGCCTGAGAGCCGACGTGCCCTTGGCGTTTTGCATGAGCGGCGGCGTGGACTCGAACGCGCTCATCAGTATTGCCAAAAATATATTTTCGTTCGACGTGCACGGCTTCACCGTGGTCAACACCGATGCACGCTACGAAGAGCAGGACATGGTGGACTGCGCCGTGCGCGAGCTTGGCATCCGGCACACTGCGGTCCCCATCGGCACGGACGGTTTCCTGGAGAAGCTCCGCGTGCTCGTGCGGCAGCACGACGCCCCGGTGTACACCATTACGTACTATGTTCATTGGCTGCTGATGCAGAGCATCCAGCAGCACGGCTACCGGATTTCAATCAGCGGTACCGCGGCGGACGAGCTCTTCAGCGGCTACTACGACCACCACAATGCATATCTTTACGCGGTGCGGCGGGACCCGGAGCGGTATCGGCATTCGCTTGAGAACTGGACGCGCCACATCAAGCCGATCGTGCGCAATCCGTACCTCGCGGACCCGGAAGTGTTCATCAAGGACCCGGGGCTGCGAGACCACATCTACTTGGACGCTCCCAAGTTCGCCGAGTACCTGGTTCACCCGTGGATCGAACCGTTCGCCGAGAAAACGTACACCGACGATTTGCTGCGCAATCGCATGGCGAACGAGCTGTTCGAGGAAGCGGTGCCGGTCATCCTTCACGAGGACGACCTCAACGCGATGTACTACTCGATCGAGAATCGCTCGCCGTATCTCGATACGCGTTTATTCGAGTTCTCCGCGAAAATCCCGACTCGACATCTGGTCCGCGACGGCATGGCCAAGGCGGTACTGCGCGACGCCATGCGCGGTATCGTGCCGGATCCGATCCTCGACAACCGGCGCAAGGTGGGGTTCAACGCCCCATTGCTTGAGCTGCTCGACATGAGCAATCCGGCGGTGCGCGCCTATGTGCTGGGCGAGGGCGCGGTGTACAACTTGGTCAAGCGTAGCGCCGTGGAGCGACTGCTTGAACGCAAGAGCTTGCCGAACAGCTTGAGCAAGTTTCTGTTCAACTTCGTCTGCGTGAAGGTATTCCTCGATGAGTTCGGCGAAGGTATCGATGAAAATGTATTTTCGCGATCCAGCGCCGTGCGATAACGCGCCGGCGCAAGATACCTGAAGTGCGGTATTGCAAACTGTGCATCTTGCCGGATTCTCGCCCGAATCTGGCGATCGGCGGCTCCGGCGCTTGCAGCGCCTGTGAAGCGCATGCGACCCGGCCGGCGATCGATTGGGCAAGACGCGAGCAGTTGTTCCGGGACGTCGTCGCCAACGCGCAAGCGCGCAGCGCCGGTTACGATTGCGTGATACCGGTGAGTGGCGGGAAGGACAGTACCTGGCAAGTATTGAAGTGTTTGGAATACGGATTGAATCCGCTGGCGGTAACCTGGAAAACACCGGCACGCACGGAAATCGGCGCACGCAACCTCGCAAATCTCATCGGTCTCGGCGTCGATCACATTGACTATCAGATCAACCCGAAGATCGAGCGGAAATTTCTCTACCGGGCGCTGCTGCAGTACGGCGCGACCGGGATTCCGATGCACATGGCGATCTTCAACATCCCGCCGAAAATAGCGGTGCGGTTCGGAATTCCGCTAATCGTCTGGGGAGAAAACTCGGCGTTCGAGTACGGCGGTACCGCGGAGGAGCGCACCGGCTTCCGGTTGAATAAGGAATGGCTGCGCAAATATGGCGTCACGCACGGAACCACGGGGCGCGACTGGATTTCGCGGGAATTGACGCAGAAGCAGCTAACCCCGTACTTCGGACCCTCCGAGGAAGAACTGGATCGCGCGGGCGTGCTCGCCGTATTTTTGGGTTACTACTTTCCGTGGGATCCGAAGACGAGCAGCGAGATGGCAGCGGCGTCCGGGTTTCAGGCGCGCGCCGAAGGCGCTAAGACCGGCTACTACGACTACGCCGATATCGACGACGATTTCATATCGATCCATCACTGGCTCAAGTGGTACAAGTTCGGTTTTACGCGCCTGTACGACAACCTGTCGCTCGAGATTCGCAACGGCCGGCTGACGCGCGACCAGGCCGTGGCGATCGTGCGCGCCAGAGGAGATGAGACACCGCATGAAGACATAGATAAGTTCTGTCGCTTTGTCGGCATCTCGAAGGAAGAATTCTTTTCGGTCTGCGAACGCTTTCGTAACCCGAATATCTGGCACCACGAGGGCGGCACGTGGGAGATCCGCGACTTCTTGATTCCCGACTGGAACTGGAATTGAGCTCGATACGCACAATCCACCGGGCACCATTGCGAGCATGAAATTCGAGCCTAAAGAGCCGCCGCGGGAGTTCGAGGTCGGCTTCGATAAGAAGGGCGTCATTCGGGACTGCGGCACCATGCATCTTGCGCCGGACGAGCAGATAACGTTTCTGACGGCGGGCGGCAACGAGTACGACGTTACTCGCAAAGATTGGGGCTTCTACGCGGCGCCCTCGCTAAATGGGCGGTTGGCAAACTTCAATCTCAGAGCAGTCCTCGTGAAGAATCGCATTAATCGCTTCTTCGTTCTGCTCGTGGAAACGGGCAAGGAACCTTTGTTTGAGCGTTACGTGCACGATGAACCGCTTGAGATCATCGCTTGGTTGGATACGACCGAGGCGCTCAGAAAGTTAGAGAAGAAAGTAACGGGGAATGACTGATCTTCGTCCGGCAGCGTGTCCCATCTCGGGTTCAACACCGGCACGTCGTGTTTTTGTCTACCGCGAACCGCCGCTCGGAGAAATCGGGTTTCGCCGTGCGGTCGACCAGAACTACTATCGCGAGATCTGGCAGTTTGAAACGTCGAAGCATTTTGTGTCGCGCCACGCCATGGAGGTCGCCACGGACTACGGCGGCGAGTATGTGAACGCCACCTATGCCGACGCGACCGGAATGGTCAGGGCGTTCGAGCGGATCATCGCGCTGCCGCCGGAGAAATCCGACAACGTCGGTAGGGTTCGTCGGTTGCGATCCTTCGCCGAGGCGCGCTACGGCGCGGACCGCCGGATCGATCTCCTCGACGTGGGATCCGGATTAGGCGTGTTTCCATACGCCGTGAAGCAGTCGGGCTGGGACTGCCTCGCGCTCGACCCGGACGCACGCGCCGTAAAACATATTCATCAGAATGCCGGCGTTCGCGCGATATGCACGGACTTCATGGCGGCAAGCGATCTGGGAAATTTTGACGTCATCACGTTCAACAAAGTACTCGAGCACGT
>JBGPCS010000027.1:0-12701 GCA_041481875.1 Sulfurifustaceae bacterium | reverse complement strand
TTTCTTCGTGTTGTTGTCGGCCTTTGCATTGCTGCCGTTGGTAATACCCAGGTGGTACTCGCCCCACAGCGTTTCCTTTTGACCGACGTCGGCTACAGGCGCGCCGAATGTCGTCATGCCCATCACTTCGACAAGCGTTTGCGGCTCGCTCAGGCGGAATATGGTGTCGTTGATTTCGCCCCCGAGAACGCCGCTGACTTTGTTCGGGCTGATGAGCTCGAGCGCCGTGCGTTCATAAATGAGGTACTGGTTGACCGAGAGCCGCACTTTTCCGGGCGCATAGGCGAGTGGCGGGTGCGTGATGCCGGCGAGGAAGTTGAGGCTGTCACGCGGCAGACTGTCGCCGAACGGATTGTTCCAAAAGAATTTCGCCACTTCGAACGCCGGGCTTTCGGTGCCGAACTGGATGTCGCGTCCGATGCCGGTGTTGTTCGCTTCGAACTTGCCCGTCGGCGTGAATTCCCACGCGCGTGTTTCGAACATCGGAAACTCGACGAACGCCGACAAGTGCGGACCGAGCGGTGACGTGAGGAAAATACTCGCGTCTTCGAGAGCGATGGTGGAGCCTTTCGACGTACTGCTGGTGCCGTTCGACGCGTCGCGCTTTTCCGTACGCGAATCGATCCCGACGCCGGTGATGAACGACAGCGGCAGCGTCTTCGGCATCGCGGCGTCCTTGCCGAGCTCGATGTCTTCCGCCACCGGCTTGATGTCTTTTCCGTTGATCGCGCGGTAACCGCTCAGGCGAAACGTAACGCCTTTACCGTTCAACGCACCCCACATGGTGTGGCAAGTCGAGCACTCGACCTCGTAGCGGCGCGAGTACGACGGCACGGCCAACGCACTCGGCGCGTACACCAGCAACAGTTGAACCAACGCCGCGGAGACAACTACCGTTCGCACACTGAAACTTGCGGACAAACTCTGCTTTGTTCTCATTTCCTTTACCTCCGTTGGAAATCAAGACGATCCTCATTATCTTCCGAGCCAAACTCTACGCAGCGCCTGGAGTTCGTCTTTGACGTGGATCAAGCATCGTCGAGAGTTCTCGGCCGCACGACCACCTCTACCGCAAGTCTGCGCCGTGGCTATCGCCCGACAACGAACGCGTCGCAGAAACCGCCACAACGCGCCCTACTTCAAGGTCCCACGGCGGCGTATCGCACAGAAACTCAAGGCTCCGAGGGAAACCTGTTTGGATGCCAGAAACGTGAGCCGATACCTAAATGGATTTCGAGTAGCGGGCGGGTTGCCGAAGATTCAAGTATTTGTCGAACGTCATGCAGATGTTCCGGATGAGGAGCTTCCCGGCGGGCTGAACCTCGATCGTCTCGGGAGTAATCAGCAGCAATCCATCTAGCTCCATCGTCGCCAGCGCCGTCAACTCGGCGCTGAAGTAATCGGTGAACTCGATGCCGAAGCGGCGCTCGATAGCGCGTCGATCCAGGCGAAAGTGACAGATGAGATCGGCGATGACTTGGCGACGCAACTGATCGTCGAGGTCGAGCGCGACGCCGCGCGCGATCGGCAATCGGCCCGCAGCGATCGCCTGCGCGTAGCGGTCGATGGTTTTCTCGTTCTGGCTGTAGGTGTCGTCGATCATCCCGATCGAGGTCACCCCCATCGCTATCAAGTCGCACCGGGCGTGCGTCGAGTAGCCTTGGAAGTTTCGATAGAGCGTACCGTTGCGCTGCGCCACCGCAAGCTCGTCGTCCGGTTTGGCGAAATGATCCATACCTATATAAGCGTATCCCGCGTGCGTTAAGTGTTCGATTGTGAGCTGCAGGATATCGAGCTTCGTCTGTGCGTCAGGAAGCTCCGTGGCGTCAATTTGCCGCTGCGTCTTGAATAGCTCCGGCAGATGCGCATAGTTGAAGACGGACAGCCGATCCGGCGCGACCGCGACGATCTTGTCCAGCGTGCGCGCGAAACTTTCGACGGTTTGCTTCGGCAACCCATAGATCAGATCCATGTTGATCGAACGAAAGCCGAGCGCACGCGCTTCCTCCAGCACCGTCAGCGTTTGCTCTTCGCTTTGGATGCGGTTCACTGCCTTTTGTACGGCGGCGTCGAAATCCTGTACGCCCATGGACAGACGATTGAACCCCAGCTCGCGCAGCAGTGGGAGCGTGCCCCGCCCGACTTCGCGCGGATCGACCTCGATCGAATATTCGCCACGATCGTCATCGCGTAGCTGAAAATGGCGCCGGGTCGCGGCCATCAGCGCGCGCATCTCGTCATGGGAAATGAACGTCGGCGTACCGCCGCCCCAATGCAGTTGCTCCACCGCGCGTTGATCCCCGAAGAGCGCCCCTTGCATCTCGATCTCGCGATGCAAGGCTTCGAGGTAGGGAATCGCACGAGCCCGATTCTTCGTGACGATCTTGTTGCATGCGCAATAGAAGCAAACCGTGTCACAAAACGGGAGATGAAAATAGAGCGACAGGCTTCGCGCCGGTTGCCGTACCCGGCCGCGTACCGCGGCCGCGCGGTACTGCGCCGCACCGAAGCCGGAGTCGAACTGGACCGCGGTCGGATACGAGGTGTATCGCGGCCCGGGCCGGTCGTAGCGGCGAATGAGTTCCGGGTCGAACACGACTCGATCGGGCAGCGTCATGAAAACTACGATAGACGCCGCTGCGCCGCGGCACCTTGACGCACGTCAAAGTTTGAATAGTCGTTGATCGCGATCAAACCGCCATTCCCGCTACTCGGCGATAGTTGAAACGTGACTTCGATCGGGATGTTGAGTCTAGTTCACGTCGGCTGCGCCGGGCTTTCCTTCGTCGGCTACGTCTGGCGCGGAGCACTGATGCTGCGCGATTCGCCGGTGTTGAACACGCGCTGGGTACGCACCGTGCCGCATTGCGTCGACACTGCGTTGCTGGCTTCCGGCATCGGACTCGCCCTATCGACGCATCAATATCCGTTCGTGCAAGGCTGGCTCACCGCCAAGGTATTGGCGCTGATTGCCTACATCGTGATCGGTGCAATCGGTCTTCGCTATGGCCGCAGCAAACGCGTCCGCCGCTACGCCTTCATCGGCGCCCTTTTCATCTTCGCCTACATAGTCGGCGTCGCGCTTACGCGCAGCGCCGCTCTCTGACTGGCGACCGGCTTTATTTGGGGCGATTCGGCCCGGTGGCATCGACACCGGCGACGGTGTGCAGCCGACCGATATCCAGCAGGCGCACGGCGCGTGCCTGAACGTCGATCAACCCTTCCTCGTGGAAACGCGAGAACAGTCGGCTGACCGTCTCGATTGCAAGGCCGAGGTAGTAGGCGAGATCTTGGCGTGACATCGCCAGATTCAAATCGGTTGCGCTCAAACCGAGACGCACCTGACGGCGCGAGAAGCTGAGGAGGCAAGATGCCAATCGTTCCTCACCGCTCATTCGGCCGAGCAGCACCAGCAACTGCTGGTCGCGCACGATCTCGCGGCTCATGACTTTCAACAACTGACGCTGCAGCCCGGGGACTTCCTGCGCCAGGTTTTCCAGCCTGTCGTACGGGATCTCGCATACATCCGAAGTTTCCAACGCTTCGGCTTCGCACGGATGACGATCCGCGTTGATCGCATCGAAGCCAAGCAGCTCGCCTGCCAGGAAGAAGCCGGTTACATGCACCCGGCCGTCTTCCATGGCGCCGGTGGTCTTGAACGATCCGCGACGCACGGCATAGATCGAACGCAGCGGATCGCCGGTCCGATACAGCATCTGGCCTTTCTTCAGGGCGCGTCGACGGCGGATGATGCCTTCGAGCTGTTCCATATCGGCTTGATCGAGCCCGATGGGCAGACACAGCTCACGCAAATTGCACGACTTGCATGCAACCTTGAGACTGGAAATCTTGACGACGGCGTGTGAAGACTGTGAAGCAACCAAGGTCGGGCTCCCCATATTTTAGTGATGAGGTTCCGGCGCCGGGACCTGTGGCTGCACCGAAACGCCGATGCGCGATTCGGCAGCCGTCGCCGCCGCTTCCGCGTAGAATCTGACCGCCTGCTTACCGGCAGCCTTCGCTCGGTACATCGCCTTGTCGGCGGTACGCAGCAGCGTCGCCGCGTCGGCGCCGTCGTGCGGGTAGAGACTCACGCCGATGCTCGACGTAATCACTTGCCTCTGTGCCGAGAGAGGCAACGGCGTGGCGATAAGATCAAGCAATTTTTTCGCGGCGAGCGCAACGTCCGGAACGTAGGCGACATCCTCGAGCAATACGGCGAACTCATCTCCGCCGAGGCGCGCGACTGTGTCGGTATCGCGGACGGCGCCGCGCAAACGCCGGGCCAGCGTCCGCAGCAGTTTGTCGCCCGCTTCGTGCCCCAACTGATCGTTGACGCTCTTAAATCCGTCCAGATCGATGAACAGTACCGACACGACGGAACGGCGCCGGCGCGCACCGGCGATCGCGTGTTTCAGCCGATCGACGAACAGCGCGCGGTTGGGCAGTCCGGTGAGCACATCGCGGTACGCCAAGTGTTCCAGGCGCCGTTGCGATTGAACGCGCGCCGTAACGTCCCGGCCCAGCGAAACGAACTGGACAATCGCTCCGTTCGCGTCGCGTATCGGTGTGATCGTTTTTTCCTCGTAGTAGAGCTCACCGTTCTTGCGCCGATTCGTCATGACGTCACGGAAAACGCGTCCGCCGAGCACCGCCTTCCATAGGCGCTGATAGAACCCGCGTCCATGCAGACCGGACTTTAGCAATCGCGGCGTGTATCCCCGAGCCTCCGCGCCGGTAAAGCCGGTCGTCGTCTCGAAGGCCGGATTCACATATTCGATGCGTCCGTCACGATCGGCGACCAATACGACATCGGCCATCTGCTGTACGATCTCGGCAATGTCCGGTTTCTTGCGCTGACCCATCGCTTTGTCCCGACTCGGCCACGTAGCCACCATGGCGCGTTCCGTGCGCGCTCATTTATGAGTAATGCTTAAGAGCTGATCCGCACGGGCGGCGGACCGTCCGGCCTGCCAAGTGAATCGTCGATGACACGCCCCCGAGCAGAAGTAATACGAAACCCCACCGTACACGACGCATGCTGCCGCGTTCTGTGGAGCCATCCGTTCCCCACAGATCGGATCGACGACCGCGGATTTGCCCGACGATTGAGCCGCGCCGTACGCGCGCTCGCTCGACGGGAAATAGGAAAACGACATCAGTGCGGACATGGTTGCCTCCAATACCTTAGGCGCCCCCCGGTTCCGGCGATTCCGCCGGACGTAGGCATAGACCGTGCAGGGGGTTGCCGGTCTTTTCCGTAAGCTTCGGATATGACACCTACCGCGCCCGACCGGGATCTGCTGTTTTCGCCTCGGCAGTGCGCTGATTTCGCGTCGATCGTCGGCTTCATCGGTATTCATGCTAGCCGTTGTGCCGGGGTAATATTTTGACCTAAGTCAAACGCTTGAAGCCGCGCATCAACGACATAGCCTCGAATGGCGGCGACTGGATTTGATCTCCGTCAACATGTTACCGCCGGCCAATGCTAGCCTTTCGGTGCCGCGTATTACGACGAGCCAGGATAGGGTCATGCCGCAGGCGATACGGATCATCGAAGACGAGCATCGTTCGATCGCGGCCGTGCTCCATGGATTGCGCCACGTGACGCGCGAAGCGGCGCGCGCCGAGACATGCCCCGACTTTCGCGTACTGCACGCCATGCTCGACTACATTGTCGCCTTCCCTGAAAAACTGCATCATCCCAAGGAAGACCGATATCTCTTCAGCGCTCTGCGAGCATGCAGTCTCGATGCCGGACCGCTGCTCGATAGACTGCAAGCCGAACACGTGCGTGGCGGCGAGCTGATACGCGAACTGCTACAAGCGCTGGTAGCTTACGAGAAAGGCGGCCGCAGCGAGGCGCTGGCCTTTCAGCAAGCGGTCGAAACATACGTGGACTTTCACTGGGCGCATATGCGTTGCGAAGAGGACGTCCTTTTCCCGTTGGCGGAGCGCGTGTTGACCAAAGCCGATTGGCTGGCCATCGCCACGGCATTCAAAGAGAATGACGATCCCCTCGCCGGCGTTAAACCTAAGGTGGCGCTCCCCAGTCTGTTTAGACGCATACTGCTGCTCACGCCCCCGCCGGTTGGACTCGGACGGGCGACGCCGCAGCCTAAGCGTGCGCCATGATAACGATCGGCACTTCCGCGCGCGGCAGCCTGGTCGGCGCTCGGTGCGAATCCAAGCACGCTATCTAAAATGCGCCGGCGCGCGGCGGTAACCAAAGACAACGAACTCAAGATTTTTCTGTTCTTGACCGTTGTGCTTTGGCCGCTTATCGCGGTCGCAGTCGTTGGCGTTTACGGTTTGTTCATTTGGATCTACCAAATGCTCATGGGCCCACCGACGGGTTGAACCTGGAGGGCGTCGATGGGATACGAGCGAAGGAGCGTTACGTGAACGAAGCTCACATCGTGAGTGCGGTCGTCCATGCGCGTGCAGATCGCGTAGCGCAAATCGCCGAGCACATACGCACCCGGAAGCTCGCGGAAGTTCCGGCGCTTGATGCGCGCGGCCGCCTGGTCGTTGTGCTCGAAGCCGCGAGCGCCGGCGCGGTGCTCGACACCATCGAGGAATTGCGCGCGTTGCCGGGCGTTATCGCCGTTAACTTGGTTTATCAGCATACCGAAGACGCCCAGGTGCTGGAGGAGACGCTTCCATGAGCATGACCCGCCGAGACTTCATCAAGGCGACCGCGACCGCCGCGGCCGCGGCCGCCGCCGGCATTCCGCTCGCGCACGCTGCCAACATTCCGACCGAATCGGGCTCGACCGCGCTTGAGTGGCACAAAGCGCCTTGTCGCTTTTGCGGTACCGGTTGCGGCGTGAACGTGGCGGTCAAGGCGAATCGCGTCGTCGCGACCCAAGGCGACCCCGAGGCGGAAGTGAACCGCGGGCTCAATTGCGTCAAGGGATATTTTCTCTCGAAGATCATGTACGGCGAGGATCGGCTGACGCGACCTCTGCTGCGCATGAAGAACGGAACGTACGACAAGAACGGAGACTTCACGCCCGTCGCGTGGGAACGCGCGTTCGACGTGATGGAGCAAAAGTTCAAGCAAGCGCTGCGCGCGAAAGGACCCGAATCCGTCGGCATGTTCGGCTCCGGCCAATGGACGATCTGGGAAGGCTATGCCGCGAACAAACTGATGAAGGCCGGCTTTCGTTCGAACAACATCGATCCGAACGCACGCCACTGCATGGCGTCGGCCGCCGCCGGTTTCATGCGCACCTTCGGCATGGACGAGCCGATGGGCTGCTACGACGACATCGAAGCCGCGGATGCGTTCGTGCTGTGGGGCTCGAACATGGCGGAGATGCATCCGGTGCTCTGGACGCGCATCTCCGACCGCCGCCTGTCGCATCCGCACGTGAAGGTCGCGGTGTTGTCGGTGTTCGAAAATCGCAGCTTCGATCTCGCCGATCTACCGATCGTATTCAAGCCGCACACCGATCTGGCGATGCTCAACTACATCGCCAACACCATCATCGAGACGGATCGGGTGAATCGCGAGTTCGTCGAGCGTCACTGTACGTTCAAGCAGGGCGCCGAGGACATCGGCTACGGGCTGCGCCCAACGCATCCGCTCGAGCAAAAAGCCAAGAACGCGGCGAACGCCGGCGCGATGAAGCCGATCGGATTCGACGACTATCGCAAGTTGGTGAAACCCTACGATGCGAAATACGTCTCGAAGCTAACCGGCGTGTCGGTCGAAAAGCTCAAGGCGCTGGCCGAGCTTTACGCCGATCCGGAAATCAAAGTCACGTCGTTCTGGACCATGGGTTTCAACCAGCACACCCGCGGCGTATGGGCGAACAATCTGGTGTACAACATTCATTTGCTGACGGGAAAAATTGCCACGCCGGGTAATTCGCCGTTTTCGCTCACGGGTCAGCCCTCCGCGTGCGGCACCGCGCGCGAGGTCGGTACGTTCTCGCACCGGTTACCGGCGGACCTGGTCGTCACCAACGCCGAGCATCGCAAGCGCGCCGAGGAGATCTGGCAACTGCCGGAGGGAACGATATCGCCGAAGCCCGGTTACCACGCGGTCGAGCAGAGCCGCATGCTCAAGGACGGCAAGCTCAACGTCTACTGGATCCAGGTGAACAATAATTTGCAGGCGGCGGCGAACATGGTCGAGGAGACATATCCGGCCTATCGAAACCCGGAGAATTTCATCATCGTCTCCGACGCCTACCCGACGGTAACGGCGCAAGCGGCCGACTTGATTCTGCCGACCGCGATGTGGGTCGAGAAAGAAGGCGCGTACGGCAATTCAGAACGACGCACGCACTTTTGGCATCAACTGGTGAACGCGCCCGGCGAGGCGAAGAGCGATCTCTGGCAGATCGTGGAATTCTCCAAGCGCTTTAAGATGGAAGACGTCTGGCCCGCGGAGCTGATCGCGAAGAAGCCGGCGTACAAGGGCAAGGCGCTGTTCGAGATTCTTTTCACTAATGGTCGCGTAAACAAATATCCGAGCAGCGACATCGAGCCCGGTTACAACAACCACGAAGCCAAGGCGTTCGGTTTCTACCTGCAAAAAGGTCTGTTCGAGGAATACGCCGCGTTCGGTCGCGGCCATGGACATGATCTCGCGCCGTTCGACACGTACCACAAGACCCGCGGTCTGCGCTGGCCGGTCGTGAACGGCGTCGAGACGCGCTGGCGCTATCGCGAAGGCTCCGATCCGTACGTCAAGAGCGGCGGCGGTTTCGATTTCTACGGCAACCCCGATCATCGCGCCAATATCATCGCCCTGCCCTATGAACCGCCGCCGGAATCGCCGGACGCGGAATATCCGTTCTGGCTCGTCACCGGACGCGTGCTCGAGCATTGGCATTCGGGCTCGATGACCGGCCGCGTGCCGGAGCTTTACCGCGCGTTTCCGAATGCCGTCGTGTTCATGCACCCCGACGACGCCGAACGCCTAAAATTGCGCCGCGGCAGCGAAGTGCGCGTGATTTCGCGCCGCGGCGAGATGCGCAGTCGCGTGGAAACGCGCGGACGCAATCGGCCGCCGCTCGGCCTCATCTTCGTGCCGTGGTTCGACGCCACGCAGCTCATCAATAAAGTAACGCTCGATGCCACCGACCCGATCTCGAAGCAGACCGACTTCAAAAAATGCGCGGTCAAAATCGTGGCGGTGTGAGGGAGGACTCATGAGAGCGGTCGCGATACTACTGTTAATCGGCTTGAATGTCGTGGCGGTCGCCGATGACGGCGTCAAGCTAGGGACCGGTTTGCGCGGACCATCCGCGCTCAACGAGGAGCCGAAGGCGCCACCTCTGCCGCGAATGATCAACGACGACCAGCGCCGCGCGCGCGGCTGGCCGACGCAGCCGCCGGTGATTCCGCATCAAATCGACAACTATCAAGTCGACCGGCAATTCAACAAGTGCATGAGCTGCCACGGGCGCGACCGCGTGGCCGAGAGTCAGGCGCCGATGGTAAGCGTTACCCATTTCTCCGACCGCGACGGCAAGGCGCGCAGCGAAGTCTCCGCGCAGCGGTACTTCTGCACCCTGTGTCACGTGCCGCAGATGGACGTTAAGGCGCCGATCAAGAACACGTTTCAAGATGCGGCGTCGGTCGAAGCACGGACGGCGCCGGGCAAGAAGCCGTGATCGAGCGTTGGGTCGCTCGCGGCAAGGTGCTGTGGCACACGCTGCGTGCGCCCAGTACGTATTACAGCATCGGCTTCTTAACGATCGGCGGCTTCATGGCGGGGATAATGTTTTGGGGCGGCTTCAATACCGTGCTCGAGGCGACGAACACCGAGACATTCTGCACCGGCTGTCATGAAATGCGCGACAACGTGTTTCAGGAACTGAAGCCGACGATACACTACACCAACCGCTCGGGTGTGCGCGCGACTTGTCCCGATTGCCACGTGCCGCATCAATGGACCGACAAGATCGCGCGCAAGATGCAGGCGTCGAAGGAAGTTTGGGGCAAGCTGTTCGGCACGATCAACACGCGCGACAAATTCCTGGACAAGCGCCTGGAGCTCGCGCAGCATGAATGGGCCCGCCTCAAGGCGAACAACTCACTCGAATGTCGCAATTGTCATGACTTCCAGTCGATGGACTTCACGCGCCAGAGCAGCCGCGCGGTGGTGCAACATTCCACCGCGCTCGCGAACGGCGAGAAAACCTGCATCGATTGTCACAAGGGCATCGCGCATCGCCTGCCGGATATCGCGCGCAACGCACCGCTTCAATAGCAGGCCTTCCCGCTCGACCGCGGTGTCGCAAGCAGACTTATAACGTCGCATGATCGGCCCCTTGTCGCTGACGTTCATCCCGCCCGAAGATGAAGCGCTGCGTGCGCCGATTCGCGAATTTCTCGACGTCGCCTTGCGCGACGTGCCGCTCGAAGTGCGCGCCCGCTCGTGGATGGGGTTCGACGCGACGTTCAGCCGGGCGCTCGCGGCGCGCGCCTGGGTCGGTCTGACGCTGCCCACCGAATACGGCGGCGGCGGGCGGAGCTACTTCGCGCGCTTCGTGCTGGCCGAGGAGCTGCTCGCGAATAGCGCGCCCGTCTCCGCGCACTGGATCGCGGAACGCCAGAGTGCTCCGCAAATCTTGAAATATGGCAGCGAGGCGCAGAAACGCTTCTTCGTTCCGCGCATCTGCCGTGCCGAAGCCTTTTTCTGCATCGGCATGAGCGAGCCGCAGGCGGGATCCGATCTTGCGAGCGTGCGCACGCGCGCCGTCAGGACCGCGAACGGCTGGCGCCTGAGCGGTCAAAAAATCTGGACCACCAACGCCTACCGCGCGCATTACATGATCGCGCTGGTGCGGACTTCGGGAACAACCGAGGATCGCCACCGCGGTTTGTCGCAGTTTATCGTCGACCTAGCGCTGCCGGGCATCACCATCCGTCCGATTCGAGATCTTTCTGGTGACGAACACTTCTGCGAAGTTTTTTTTGACAATGTCGAGCTCGGCAACGACGCACTCATTGGGAACGAAGGTGCCGGCTGGGAGCAGGTCACCTCCGAGCTGGCGTTCGAGCGCAGCGGACCGGAGCGTCTGTATTCGAGCATGGTGCTGCTCGATGCGTGGCTCACGTTTCTGCGCGGCCAGGTGGCGAGCGAAGCGTCCATCCGGCTCGCCGGAAAGCTCGCGGCGCATCTCGCGGCGCTACGGGCGCTGTCGATCGCCGTGACCGAACGTCTCGCGCGCGGGGAAAGTCCGCTCGTGGAGGCGGCGCTCGTGAAAGACATGGGCACCGAGATCGAGCAGCTGATCCCCAGCGCGATCGCCGATGCACTCGGTGCAGAACCGGATCGGCCGATTCCACCACCGCTGCTGCGCGCGCTCGCCTACATCACGCAGATCTCATCGTCGTTCTCCTTGCGCGGTGGAACGTGGGAGATATTGCGCGGCGTGATCGCGCGCGGGCTGGGATTGCGATGAGCCAGGCGCCGGAGACATTCACCGATCCCTTGGAGCGCTTGTTGGCGGACCGCTGCACGCCGAAGCAAGTCGGCGCAATCGAGGCCGGTGGCGACAGCGGCGAACTTTGGCGGCGCCTGCACGACTCAGGCTTCATGGACGCGTTGGTACTGGAGAAGGACGGCGGCGCTGGTATCGGCTTGAGCGAGGCGTTCCCGATCTTATATCTCTGCGGCAAGTACGCCGTCCCGGTCCCATTGTCGCAGACGCTCATTGCGCGCGCGCTGCTGACGCGAGCGAGTCGGCCCATACCTGCCGGGCCGATAACGATCGCCGCCACGACAACGGCGGACGGCGGCGCCATCGAATGCGCGCGCGTTCCTTACGGGCGAGTCGCACAGTGGGTGCTGGTAAAATTGCCACATCATCTCGATCTATTCCCTGTGAGCGCCGCGCGCGTAACGCCGACGGGCGTGTACGGGAGTCTCGAAGCGGACGTGCGCTGGGACCCGCCGCCGGATGCGGCACCGATCGACGTTCCGATCGATACGCGAGTACTGGGCGCGTGCCTGTACGCCGCTCAGCTTGCCGGTGCGATGGCGCGCGTGCTGGATATCACCGTGCGCTACGCCAACGAGCGTGCGCAATTCGGCCGCTCGATCGGAAAGTTTCAGGCGATTCAACATCAACTAAGCGTCATGGCCGAACAGGTCAGCGCCGCGCGCATGGCGGCACAGATGAGCTGCCACGGTTCCTCGCATCTTCCCGATGCGCGCCTGACCGCCGTTGGGAAGGCGCGCGCGAGCGAAGCAGCGGCAATCGTTGCGGCGATCGGCCACGCGGTGCATGGGGCGATGGGATTCACGGCGGAGTACGAGCTACAGAATTACACGCGCCGGTTGCACGAATGGCGGCTGGCTTACGGTTCCGAGGCGTATTGGACCGAACGCATCGGCGCCGAGCTACTGACGGGTAATGAAAGCGCGCTCGACTTTATTCGACACAAATTGTTCCCGACAGTGCCAGCGCCCGAAACATCACGTCTCCGGTAAGGATCCGTCGGCGGCGTGGCGTGTGATTTGCCCAAGCACCGGCGGGTGGATGGCGTTGCAAAACACTCGACTGCCCAGCCTCTGCTTACCCCCACTCTGCCGGCGAGTTGACCTAGATCAAGGTCAAAGACGCCGACGTCGCCTAGTGTTCGACTAGATCCAACAACTATCGGAATTTCTATGGGAATGCATCGACCCGTTCTCTTGATCGCGCTCGTTTTCGGCTTGATCGCGCCGCTGG